>JAJXTA010000369.1 GCA_021784265.1 bacterium
TTCCGATCTAACGCTTACCACTATGATTACGCCACCGGGCTGCCGGATGGCAACCCCATCGCCGACACCCAGATGCATGGCACGGCCGTGGCCGGCATCATCGCGGCCGTCGGGAACAACAACCGGGGCGTGGTGGGCGTGGCCCCGGAGGTCCAACTGGCCAGTTGGGTGATCTTCGACTCGCTGGACAACCTGGTGAGCGAGGAGGCGGTGATGGACATGTTCCAGTCTTTCTCCAACGTGGTGGCGGTGCAGAACCATAGCTGGGGGAACGCCGACGTGACGCAGCTCCCGCTCGGGGCGCTGGAGGACTCGGGCATCTCGAATGCGGTGTTCGTGGGCCGGAGCGGGCTCGGGGAGGTCCTGGCGCGGGCCGAGGGCAACGGCCGGACCCAGCTCAGCGATGGCAACGACGACGGCTACGCCCAGGACCCGCGGGTCATCGCCGTCGCGGCGGTGCGGGATAACGGGCGGGCCGCCAGCTTCAGCAACCCCGGGGCGAACGTGCTGGTGGCGGCGTTCAGCGGGGATGACAACGTCGATCTCAGCGCCAACGTCGTCACCAACTACACCGACATCGCCACCACCGACCGCCAGGGCGCGCTTGGGTACAACACCGACACCTCGGTGGGTGATCAGGCCGACTATGCCTTCGGCCCCACGGGCTTTAGCGGGACCTCGGCGGCCTCGCCCCAGGTGGCCGGGCTGTGCGCGCTCGTCCTGCAGGCCAACCCCCACCTCACCTTTCGGGATGTCCAGCAGGTCGTCTTGCTCTCCGCCCGGCAAGTCGATCTGGCCGATCCGGACCTGCGGACCAACCAAGCCGGGTTCCTGGTCAGTCATAACACCGGCTTTGGCATTCCCGACGCCGCTCAGGCCGTGCGCGTCGCCCGGGGCTGGTCCAATCGGCCCGCGCCGACCTCGATCGCCGTCACCAATAGCGAGGCGCAAGCTATCCCCGACGACGGGTTGCGCGTCCTGATCACCGGCGGCAACGTGCCGACGAATCTGGTCTCCATCCCCGCCTTCCCCTCCGATGGGCTCCACCCGGACGATCCGACCGCCAGCCTGCCGCTGGTGGATGTGGGCCAAGCGTTGACGCCCCTGACGGTGGACCTGCACGGCAAGGCGGCCTTGATCCAGCGGGGCGTCAATTATTTCGTGCAGAAGGTCACCTACGCCGTGGCGGCCGGGGCGGCGTTTGCCATTATCTACAATAATGTCAACGGCGACGAGCGGATCTTCATCAATGGCGCGGACTTCCAGTTCCTCCCCATCCCCACAGTCTTCATCAGTCAGAACGAGGGCGACGCTCTGGCGGCCTATCTCCAACAAAACCCGGGCGCCCAGGCGCAGCTCCGCCTCAACGCCATCAGCTACTCCCTGCCCGTGAACGAGACCTTGCTGTGCGAGCACGTGGCCGTGCGCGTCCAAGGCTTCCACCCGCGGCGGGCCGACCTGCGCCTGACCCTGGTCTCGCCGGCGGGCACCCGGAGCGTCCTCCAGCACTTCAACGACGACGTCAATTCCGCCTTCCAAGACTGGACCTACTACACCACCCACGACTTTTACGAGAGCAGCTTCGGCGCCTGGCGCTTGGAAGTGAGCGACGAGCAGCCGGCCATGACCGGGACGATCACCAACGTCACGCTCACCGTCACCGGCGTGCCGATCACCGACACCGACCATGATGGCCTGGATGACCGTTGGGAGCTGGCCCATTTCGGGACCCTGGCCTATGGCCCGCGCGACGACGTCAACGGGGATGGCTACACCAACATGCGCGAATATCTCCTGGGGCGGGACCCGGCGGCCCCGGTCCCGCCGCCCACCGTCGATCTCTCGCTCTGGAACCCGACGCTCGCGCGGCTAAGCTGGTCCTCGACCCCGCGCTTCCACTACACCGTGGAACGCTGGCTGGACCACCTGCCGTTGAGCCTGCTCGCCACGAACCTGCCGGGGCTGTTCCCGGAGGCCGAGTGGTTCGTGCCGTACACGAACCTCCCGAACCAATTCTTCCAAGTGGCGGCGACTACCAACCAAGTGGGCACGGCCTCGGCTCCTTAGCACGCTCCCGCCGCGGCGCTTTCCACCGAGCCGCGAACGTGACCGAGCGGTGGGGCCACCTGCCGCGGGGGTTGGCGCGGCGCGTTAGGGCGCGCCCGCCGAGATCATTGGCCGCCGTACTTCCGGACGAAGTCCATGCACTGGGTCACCTCGGCGAGGCTATCCTCCATGTGGTACTCATATTCGATGGAGATGTTGCCTTCAAAACCCTGCCGCTTCAGTTCGTCCAGACAGCCTTTGATGTCACTCACCCCCTGGCCGTAGGGCACGTCGTGACCGTGTTCGCCGAACTCGTTCTTATCCTTGAGATGGCTGCTGATGATCCTCCCCTGGAGGACGCGGAGGCAATAGACCGGATTGAGGCCCGAGGTGACCCAGTGGCCGACGTCCGCGCACGAGCCGATCCGCTGGTCGCGGTCTTTGACCACGGAGAGGACATACCAGGGGTCCCACATCCGGTAATTGGGGTTGCGGATCTGGCGAGGATGATCATGAAAGCCGACGCCAATGTCGTATTCCTTGACGAGCTTCTCGATCACGTCAATGGAGTCGGTGCTCTCGGTGGTGACCGCGCGCAAACCCAGCTTCTTGGCGAAGTCGAAGATCTTCCGGGCTTCGGCTTCGTCGTTGGGGATCCCCACGACGCCGTAGTTCACCGCTTTGAGGTGGTGTTCGGCGAGCTTGGCCTTGACCTTGGCGATGGTGTCGTCGGAAGCATTGTGGTCCCATTTGACGTTTGGCTCCTCCTTGCTGAGGGTCTGGCCCGGGAAGAACTCGATCACCTTGCCGCCGGCGGCCGCCGTCTTCTCGATGGCTTCGAAGACGGTGAAATGGTTGAAGGTGTAGGCTTGGCAGCCGATGGCGAAGCCGCTGGTCTTGTACTCATCGGGGATCGGCGGCATCGCCCAGGCGGTCAGCGTGGTGAAGGCCGCGGCCGTTGCCCAGGCCACGACGTGCCCGGTTCGTTGTTTCCAAGTTCTCATAGTGTTCCTCTAGGGTAGGTGTGAAGCCCGCGGCGCACGGTCGTTTTCTGACCGGCGCAGCATTAGGCGGGGGCATAGCAACCCCAAAGGCATCGGCTGTCAACCCCAATCGTGTCTTCCGCCGCCCGCAGGGTTGCCGGGGGGGGCGCCCGGGCGGTGGTGTGTCTGGGGCGCGCCGGCGGCGCTCTGCCGGGTGCGAGTCGAGGAAGCCGGTCTGGTCTATAAGATGCTGGTAAGCAATGGGTTGGGATACGATCGGCGATCCTGCCTCCGCCCGGGCAAGCTGGCCGGCGACCTCGGCCCCGGCTCCACGCCCTGCCCAGGAACGCCGCGCCCCCAAAGCTTCCTGGACCCTACCCAGGATGCCCGCAGCCGTGGCGTTAATCTTTGATTGACGCCAGCCGTCCCTTTGCTAATATCCGGCCCTGCGCAAAGAACGAGTTGTGTCTGAAGACAGATGTCCGCGTACTCGATTGATAGGGCCGGCTTCGGTAATTCTGCTGGTGCAGCATTCCCCACTATTTTCTTTGGGCGGTAACCAAACTATGAGCAACGCATGCAGACTGTTCGTCGGTAACCTTTCGTACCGCACGCTGGAAAACGACCTGCAGGACCACTTCTCCCAGGCAGGCGTGGTCACGTCCTGCAACTTGATGCTGGACAAGTTTACCGGCAAGTCGCGCGGGTTTGCCTTCGTTGAATATGCTTCGTCCGAGGAAGCGAACAAGGCGGTGGAGATGTTTCACAACAAGGACTTTCAGGGGCGCGCCCTGACCGTGA
This sequence comes from bacterium, assembly GCA_021784265.1. Taxonomy (GTDB): domain Bacteria; phylum Verrucomicrobiota; class Verrucomicrobiia; order Limisphaerales; family J093; genus JAJXTA01. Next base: position 3,831 of record JAJXTA010000369.1, read on the forward strand.
ACATTGCGCGGCCGCGGGAGGAGCGGGCCGAGCGTCCGCCGCGGCAAGGGGGCGGGGCGAGTGCCGGTGGCAGCGGGGGCGGCGGTGCGGGCTACCGGGCCAGTCGGTAAGCGCAGGTAGGGCGTTCCGCCCTTCATGCTCCACGCGCCGTCGGTGCACTCCTGGACCGGCGGTCGGGGAAGGTTTGTCTGAAGGTGAAGGGGCGTCGCTGGCGGCCGGGCCGCTCAAGCGAGGGCGGCGACGCAGCGGGCGCAGAGGCCGGGGTGGGCCGGGTGGGTGCCGATCTCCGTCTCCCAATGCCAGCAGCGTTCGCATTTCGAACCTTCGGCTTTGGCCACCTCGACCCCGACGGCCGCCGGATCGCGCGTGGCCACTGGGGGGGCAAAGTGCAACTGGGAGACGTTGAGGAGCTCGCGCAGCTCGAGGGCGTGGGGCTGCACCACCGCCAAGGTGGGTGGCGCGACGCGGAGCGTCACGCGCGCCTCGAGCGCCTTGCCGATGGTCTTGGCTTGGCGCGCCTTCTCCAGCGCGGGCAGGACCGTTTCCCGGAGCCCCAAGAGCGTCTGCCACACCGCCGCGACCGGTTCCGCCACCGCCAGACCCCCTGGCACCCACTCGGCCAGATGAACCGACGGCCCGGCCCGGCCCGGGATGAAGCCCCACGCCTCATCGGCGGTAAAGGCCAGGACCGGCGCCAACAGGC
>JAJXTA010000370.1 GCA_021784265.1 bacterium
CGTGTTGCCCGCGGGGGCGAGCAATGCCGAGTTGCTCCGCCTCATCGCCCACCTCAATGCCGACCCGCAGTGGCACGGGATCCTCGTGCAAGCCCCGCTGCCCCCGCCCATCGACGCCGATGCCGTTTATGCCGCTGTCCTGCCGGAGAAAGACGTGGACGGGTTCCATCCCCTGAACGTGGGCAAGCTCCTGCTCGGGGACACGACCGGCTTTGTCCCGTGCACGCCCGCCGGCGTCCATGAGCTGCTCCTGCGGGCGGGCGTGCCGCTGGCGGGGGCCGACGTGGTGATCTTGGGCCGGGGGAATATCGTGGGCAAACCGATGGCGGCGGTGCTCATGCAGAAAGCCAAGCACGCCAACGCCACCGTCACCGTTTGCCACTCCCAGACCCGCGCCCTAGCCGCCCACTGTCGGCGGGCGGACATCCTGATCGCCGCGATGGGGGTGGCCGAGTTCGTGAAGGCCGACATGGTTAGGCCGGGGGCGGTGGTGGTCGATGTGGGGGTCAATCGGGTAACCGATCCCACCGCCAAGAGCGGCTACCGGCTCGTCGGGGACGTGGCCTTTGCCGAGGTCCAACCCCTGGCCGGCCGCATCCCCCCCAACCCGGGCGGGGTGGGGCAGATGATGATCTCCATGCTGATGCGCAACACGGTCCGGGCCGCCGAACGCGTCCCGCAGCCCAGTCCCGCCTGAATCACCTACGAAGCTAACTTACCTTTCGCCGTGCAACCTTCTCGTATCCTCCCCGACCTGCAAGCCTCCCTCCTCTGTGAAGAAGTCCGCCAAGAAGTCACCGGCAACTTCTTTCTCTTGGGCATCGTCGGGGTGATCCGCGTCCCCCAGGTGCCGGTGACCGCCTTCAAACTCTGCGTGTTCAACCGCTGGACCGCGGGCGTCGGGACGTTCACCGAGAGCGTGCGGTTCATCGGCCCGGACGGGGCCACGGTGCTGCGCCAGAGCCAGGTCAAGTTCACCCTGCACGATGCCTCGCACCACGCCGTCAACGTGACCGTCTTCGGCCAGGTCGAGTTTGCGGCCCCGGGAGTGTATCACCTGGAAGTGCTGGTGGATGAGGTCATGAAACTGCGCTCCCCGGTGCCGGTGGTGGTTCAACCCCCGCCAGGGGCGCCCCCACCGGCCAATAAGGCGCCCTAAGCGGCGCCCGGCGCGCCTGGCCCGCGAGGCTGCTGGCCGGCCGGGGGCGCACCCGGAGCACCCCGGGCCTGGCCTCGAGCCTCACTCGAGGGTGCCTTGAGTGACATGCAGACCAACGTGTGGCAGCCCTTTACGTTCCGTGGCGTCGCGGCCTTCGCTTCCGCCGCCCCCGGGCGCGCGCTGGTGGTGGCGCTGGTGATGGCCGGGGTGGTGGCCAGCGTGATCTTCCGCCTGCTCTCTGCGGCTTGGTTTCCGGCCCTCGATGCCGCCGTGGCGCGGCTGCCTGCCAGCGGCCAGATCGCTCAGGGCCGCTTGCACTGGCCGCCGGAGGCACCGGCGACGCTCGCCGACAGCGCCTGGCTCAGCATCGTCGTGAATCCGACCGGCCAAGCCTTCTCGGGGCAGAGCTCGGACCTGCAGCTTGAGCTGGAGCCCGCCCAGGCCCACCTCTCGTCGCTGCTCGGCTACCTGGCCCTCCCGTACCCCCGGTCCTGGGTGATGGCCCTGAACCGACCGGACGTCGAGCCGGTGTGGGGCGCTTGGCGCCCGTACCTGCTGCTGGGGGCCAGCGGTGCGGTCGGGAGCGGCATGCTGATCGTCTGGGCGCTCTTAGGCGCTCTGGTCGCCGGTCCAGTGCGGCTCTACAGCGCGGTGCTCCAACGGGAGGCGACGTTCGGCGGCTGCTGGCGCCTGGCCGTGGCGGCGCTGATGCCGGGGGCCTTGCTCATGAGCCTGGCGATCCTCCTCTACAGCCTGCGCCGACTGACCCTGGTCGAGCTGCTGCTCTTTGGCGGCCTGCACCTGGTCTGTGGGGTGGTGTACCTCTCCGTTGCCCCGTGGTTTCTGCCCCGGCGGAGCGCCGTCTCTCCGTTCGCGCCCACGCCCGCCTCCGCTGCGCCTCCCCTGCCGCCATCGAACCCCTTTGCCAGTCCGGAGCCGCCCGCGACCAACCCGCCTTCCGCGCCGCCGGGCGGCGCTCCAGGACACGAGGAGGAGGACCCGGGAGCGAGCGCGCCCGCGGGCTCGTAGGGGCGGCGGCGCCCAGGATGCCCCACGCCCTCGCGGTCCGCTCGGTCACCCGCGTTCCTGGGGCGGGGTAGGGTTCCCGGGAGACAATCGGCGCCAAAGCCCGTAAAGGGATTGGGCCCATCGGAACAGGGAGAGCGCCCGCCCGAGACGGGAACTTGCGCCTGCGGCGCCCCGGGCCACCAGGATCCCTGCGAGCGGCGCGAGCACCACGGCCCACCGCTTCACCTCCCGCCAATACCCGCCCGCCTCGCGCACCCAGCCGAAGCCGGCACACAGTTCACTCCATTCCCGTCGCAGGGCGAGGCGGTGCAAATCGCTTTCGAGAACCAGGGCGCGCTTGCGCAGGCGCAGCTCCGCTAGCTCGGTTCCTCGAGACATGCTTTGTCCTTCTTGAGCTCCGTCAGCGTCGCCGAAAACGGGGTCCAGTGCCGCAGGCGCACGCGCAGACGCCACACCAGGAGGGTGGTCGCTACGCCGTACACCAAACACACCCCGGTGAGGGCGGCGAGCAGGTGGTCCGGTCCGCAGAGGATCACCACCGCCGCCGTTGCCACGATCAACGTGAGCAACCCGAAGACCGCCGCGGCCGCCGCCAGCAGCAGGGCCTCGAACAACCGGTGTTGCTCCTCGGCCAGCTCAACCAAGAGCAACTCGAACCGGTTCTCCAGCACGGAAACCACCGTGCGGAAGAGCCGCTTGAGCGAGGCGCCGAGCGTCGGCGGCGTGGGGCCAGGGTCGGCCATCCGGTCGGGCGGGCCCCGCGGTTACTTGCGCGCGATCAGCACTCCCACCAGGATGCCCACCCCAAAGGCCACGCCGATGGATTCATACGGGTGGTCGCGGATCACGCGGTCGGTCGCTTTGGCGGTGGCGATGGTCTTCTCCTCCAGGCGTTGGCACGTGGCCTTCGCCGAGTCCAACGCCGCGGCCAAGCGCCGACGCACCTGACTCACTTCGGCCCCGCTCTGGCTGGCGGTGGCGTCCATCAGCTCTTGGGCATCCTTCACGACGGTCTTAAGGTCGCCCACCAACTTGTCATCGGTTTCGGTCGTCGTCATACAAATGTCTCTCTGCTTTCGGGGTTGCTGCCACTCTAAAATTCTACTGCCGAACCGCTTGCGGCATCGGCCGCAAAGGTCTTCTTCAGTCCGGCGTAGGTTGGACGCTCGAGGCACCGCCTCTGTTCAGTTTTCCTGGTTCGTCCGCCGCGATCCCGCGCGGGAGGGGGCCCCGGTCGCCCCGCAGAGTTTCGGGGACAAGCCGTCCACGCCCCTGGGAACCTTGCCCCTGACCACTAATCTCCGATTGCCTCGCCGCCTGCCAAGAAAGGTCGCCCCCCGCCACTAGTGTGCGGCCGGGCGCTCCTTTTCACCGCGCCCGCGGGCGACCGGAGCCGTCCGCAAGAAAGAGGTTGCCTTGCTCCAGCACCAGGGTTATAAAGAAGCAGGATGAGTTGTAAACCAGAAGTACTATGATGAAAACTGCATTTATATGTTCCCTGTTCTTTGCTTCGGATCTGGGGCTCGGGTTGCTCAACGCGGCGGACGAACCACCGCCGCCGCCGGTTCTTGCGGCCCCGGACTCGGTGGCCCAAACACCCCCCGCCGCCGAGCTTCGGACCAAGGCCAACGAGGTGCTGGGCACCCTGCCGGCCCGCATGCCTGGCGCCGAGAAGGATACGCCTACCCAGGTCGCGTTGGGGCGCCAGCTCTACTTCGACAAGCTCCTCTCGGTGAACCAGACCATCTCCTGCAGCTCCTGCCACGGGCTGGAGGGCAAACAAGCTGGGGTGGACGGCCAGCCCACCTCCAAAGGCGCCCTGGGCCAGCGGGGTGAGCGCAATTCGCCCACTGTCCTCAACGCCGGCTTCCACTTCGCCCAGTTCTGGGACGGGCGCGCCCCGGACCTCCGTGAGCAGGCCAAGGGCCCCATTCTCAACCCGGTCGAGATGGCGATGCCGAATGAAGGGGAGGTGGTTCAGCGCCTCAAAGAGAGCGCCGAGTACCCGGCCCGGTTTGCCGCTGCTTTCCCGGACGAGGCGAGCCCGGTTACCTACGACAACCTGGCGCGGGCGGTCGCCGCCTTCGAGCGGACCTTGATCACCCATGACCGGTTCGATGACTTTCTCAAGGGCGATGACGCCGCCCTCAACCCGCAGGAACTGGCAGGGTTGAACCTGTTCTTGACCACCGGCTGCACCACCTGTCACCAGGGGCCGTTGCTGGGCGGCACCACTTACCAGAAGCTGGGCTTGGTCCATCCGTACGAGAAAACGACCGACAAAGGTCGATTCCAGGTAACCAAAGATGAGGATGACACCTACAAGTTCAAGGTGCCGAGC
>JAJXTA010000371.1 GCA_021784265.1 bacterium
TGATCGAGAGCCGATAGGAAAACACGGGGCGGTTGGCCGCCTTGGGCAGGAAGTAATACATCAGCCCGAGGTACGGCGTGGTCAGGAAGAAGGCCACGGCGTTGTGCCCGTACCACCACTGGACCATGGCGTCCTGCACGCCGGCGTAGATCGAGTAGCTCTTGAACCAACCGGCGGGGACTTCGAGTGAATTGACCACGTGCAGCACCGCCACGGTCAGGGCGGTGGCGATGTAGAACCAGATGGCCACATACATGTGCCGCTCGCGCCGGCGGGCGACGGTGCCCAAGAGGTTGATGGTGAAGGCGACCCAAATCACGGCGATGGCGAGGTCGATCGGCCATTCCAACTCGGCGTACTCCTTGCTCGTGGTCAGCCCCAACGGCAGGGTGATGGCGGCGGAAACAATGATGCCGTTCCACCCCCAGAAGTTCAGCCAGCTCAAGAAATCGCTGAACATCCGCGCCTTGCACAACCGTTGGAGCGAATAGTAGATGCCGGCGAACATCCCGTTGCCCACGAACGCAAAGATGACCGCGTTGGTATGGAGGGGGCGGAGCCGGCCGAAGGTGATGAACGGGACATTCAGGTTCGCGGCCGGGTAGAATAGTTCGGTGGCGGCCAGCAGCCCCACCGCCATGCCGACCAAGCCCCAGACGACCGTCGCGATGGCGAAGGCGCGGACAATGCGGTTATCGTATTTGAAGGTTTCTACGTTCATGCGTCGTTGGTTGGGAGGGAGGGAGGCGTCGGGGGCGCCGCGGGCGGGCGAGCGGGATCGTCCATCAACACCCGTAGCGCGGGGGTGTAGGTGTCCTCATATTGCCCGCCGCGCACCGCCCAAATGAAGCCCCCCAGAAAGACCAGGGCGACCAGCAGGCTCGCGGCGATCAGGAGAAGCAGGACGCTCATAGGCTGGTGGCGAGGGGCGCGGGATCGCGCCGCGGCGGCAGTGGTTCGGCCTGGGCGCCTCGGGCTACGCGCTGGCCGTGCCACGCCGCCAGCCCGCTGGCCAGGGCCACCACGGTGACCGAGCTCAGCGGCATCAAGATGGCGGAGGTGAGCGGCGACAACCGGCCCTGGATGGCCAGGCTGATCCCGGCGAGGTTGTAGAGCACCGAGACCCCGAAACACGCGTACACCACCCCGCGGCAGCTCCGGGCATAGCGCAGCACGGCCGGCAACCGCCTGAGGGCATCGACCGTAACGATCACGTCGCTGGCCGGCGAGAAGGCGGCGTAGTCCGCCACCACCGCCACGCCCACGTCGCTCTGGCGCAAGGCCCCGGCGTCGTTCAGGCCGTCGCCGACCATCATGACGGCCTCGCCGGCAGCCTGGAGCTTCTGGATGAAACCGAGTTTGGCGAGCGGGCTCTGCTCGAACCGCAACGGGGCGGTAGGCCCAAAGAGCTGACGGAGCTGGTCTCGTTCGCGGGGATTGTCACCGCTGAGCAGGGCGAGGTTGTAGTGTTGACCCAAGTCGGCCACCAGCGCGGCGGCCTCCGGACGCAGGCCCTCGGCCAGGCGATAACAACCGCGATAACGGCCGTCGATGGCCACATGGACGGCGCTGCCGTCCGTCGGGCCCGTGGCCGCCACCGCGACACCACCGGCAGCTAGCCATGCGGCTGACCCCAGCCGGAGGCGATGGCCGGCGGCCTCCCCCTCGACGCCGGCCCCTGGGACCTCAGCAAAGCCGCTCACCGGGAACCCAGTCGGTGCCGTGGCCAGCAGCCGGCTGAGCCGCAGGCAATACGGATGGATCGAGTGGTCCGCCAAAGTCCCCACCCAATCCCGTTCGGCCGCCGACAGCGGTTGGCCGACAAACTGCACACTCCGCGTGCCCGCGGTGGTCAGGGTTCCGGTCTTGTCAAACACCACCGTTCGAACACGCCCCAACCGCTCCAGCACCCGTCCGCTCCGCACATAGACCCCCTTGGCCGCCAACCGCCGGAGGGCCGTCCCGAGGGCGCAAGGCGCGGCGAGCGCCAGGGCGCACGGGCAGGCGACGATCAAGACCGCGGCGAAGGCCGGCAGCGCTCGCGCCGGTGCGACCCACCACCAACCTAGGGCCGTGCCTGCCGCCAAGCTCATCACCACCCAGGTAAAGTACCGTCCGATCCCATCGGTCAGGGAGCGCAGGTCGCGCTCGGCGGGCGGGTGGAAGGCGGCGTTCTCCCACAGCCCGGCCAGGTAGCTCTGCGACACCGGCTTGACCACCTGAACCTCGATTCTCCCGCCCATCTGCCGCCCCCCGGCATAAAGCGAGGCGCCCGGGGTCACGGCCACCGGCGCGGCTTCGCCAGTGACAAACGCGTAGTCCACGTGCCCGAGTCCCTTGACCAGGGTCCCGTCCGCTGGGAGCAGCTCGCCATGCCGCAGCACCACCCGGTCGCCGGGTCGCAACTGCGTCGCCGCCAGCACCTCTTCGAGGGGACCGCGTTGGCGGGTGACGGTCAGGGGAAAGAAATCGCGGTAATCGCGATCAAAGGCGAGCCGGGCGTGAGTCTTCTGTTGGAACCATTTGCCGCACAAGAGGAAGAAGACCAAACCGACCAACGAATCCAGGTAACCCGGGCCGCGACCCGCCAGACACTCGACGGTGCTTTGGGCGAACAAGGCAGCCAACCCGGCAGCCAACGGGGCCTCGATGGTTACCACGCCTCGCCGCACACAGCGCCCGGCGGCTTGCCAGTAATCCGCGGCGCTATACACCAAGACCGGAAGCGCCAAGAGCCAGCTCAACGCGCCCAGCACCTTCGACAGCTCCACGCCCGCCAGGCTCCCCAAGCCCAGATACCCCGGGAAGCTCAGCAACATGATATTGCCAAAGGCGAAACCGGCCACGCCCAGTTGAAGGTAGAGCCGACGCTGCCGCGGGTCGCCGCCCGTTTGCCCCCGGCTGGCCAGCGTCAGCAGCGGCGCGTAGCCCAGCGACGCCAACAGCGCCGCCACTTCGCTGAGGCGTACCTCCTCGGGCACAAAACTGACGCTCACCTCGCGCCTGAGGAAATTGACCTGCGCCCGCCCAATCCCCGACCGGAAACGGCCCAGGTTCTCCAGCAACCAGACGCAGGCCAGGCAATGAATGGCGGGGACCTGAAACGTGACCCGGGATTGCCGCGGGTCGGCGAAGTCCAATAACTGTCGTTGGAGGGCCGGCTCGTCCAGGCACGCGAACCGGTCCGGGGTGGTTGACGGCGCCTGGCGCGCACCGGCATGGGCCTGCAAGTCGTAGAATTGGGCCAACCCGTGCTGGGTCAGGAGGCCATAGACGGCCAAACATCCCTGACAACAGAACGAACGGCCATCTTGTCGCAGGGCCTGACCGCCACAGTCGGCCCCGCAATGGAAGCAGACGGCCTCCGGCTCCGGCCCCACGGCGGATGAACTCCTTTGGGCCAGACCGACCGCGGCTGCGGGGATCAATTCAGCGCTAACGGACATGGGCATGCTCACGGTACCGACCGCGACACCGGCGCCACCGCTCGCCGCGGCGGCCGGGGCCCGGGACGTAGTGGCTCTGGTGGCGGGTTCAAGGGCGCAGCGCACTCGCAGATCAACACCGGTTCCCTATACCGGCTGGGCGCCAAACGCTCTTTGACTTGCGTCAAACCCGCCACCCCGCCGCCGCCGCCTCCGGCCGCGCCCGAAAAGCGCATGGACAACCGCGGACCTTCCGACTAGCCTCGTCGGATACCGGACGGTGAACCGGACCGCCGGCAGCGAAATCGAGCGTCTCCATGAGCAAGAAAGCGACTCCCTCCCGTAGCGGCCTGCTGGCCGGCGGCAACTGGATCACCGACCAGGTCAAACTGATCGACGTTTTTCCCCAGCGGGAGCAGTTGGCGAATATCCGCGGCCAAACCCAGGGCACCGGTGGAGGCCCTTACAACGTCTTGATCGACCTGGCCAAGCTGGGCGCCCCCTTCCCCCTGCTGGCCGCCGGCTTGGTGGGCAAGGATGCCCTGGGCGAGCACATCCTGGACCATTGCCGCTCCCATCGCATCGACACCCGCAACCTCCGCCAGACCGCCGACGCCCCCACCTCCTACACGGATGTGATGACCGAGATCGAGGGGGGACGGCGCACCTTTTTCCACCTGCGTGGCGCCAATGCCCTCTGGGATGGGCGCGACGTGAACTTCGGCAGGACCAAAGCCCGCCTCTTCCACCTCGCTTACCTGCTGTTGCTGGATAAGCTGGATCAGATCGACAAGAACCACGGCACCAAAGCCGCCGCCCTCCTGGCCGCCGCTCAAGCCGCCGGCCTCAAGACCAGCGTCGATGTCGTCAGCGAGGATGGTGACCGGTTTGCCCGCATCGTCGCTCCCGCCCTCAAACACGTCGATTACTGCATCCTTAACGAAATCGAGGCCGGCAAGACCGCCGGGTTCAAAATCCGGCAGTCCGATGGCGCCCTCGACACCGTCGCCCTCCGCCATGCGGCCGGGGCGCTCTTGCAGTTGGGCGTGGACGAGATGGTGGTGACCCATCTCCCCGAAGGCGGCTTCGACCGC
>JAJXTA010000372.1 GCA_021784265.1 bacterium
GGGCGCCGGGGGCGCGCCAGACCGGGAGCGGAAAGGCAGGGTGGGTGGGGTGGTGTTTTACCCAGGGCGGCAGTCGCTTCGCTCCTTTGCCCTGGGCTATTATCGGGCCGCCCCGTTGGGGCGCCTGGCTGAGCCGCGCTACGGCACGCCAACGCGGAAGGGCGCACCAGACGCTCCGGGCGACGCCGGAATTGGCGTCGGCTCCCTTTCCTCGCTCAGCCGCCCGGCGTGGCTCAGCTCTGTCGTTCGCCAACTATGCGAGCGCGGCGAGCCGAGACGCAAGCCCTGGAAGGGCGACCGATAATTGCCCCGGGCAAGCGCAGCGCCGCCCGGGGTAACGGTCGCAAGATGGTCTCCCCTTGTTTTCCGGCGGGTTTGGCGCGCCCCATTCTCCTTGATGGTGCTCACGCGTGAGCCGGCAGGGATGCCGGCGCTCCGACCACAGCCAAAGTCGGCAAGGCTGCCGGCGTCCGCCCACGGCGGGTGGAGTTCGCCTCAGAACCCTGGTTTCTTCGGATAGGCCGGTTTGTGCGGTGGGGTGGGGGGATGTTGCTTGAGTTGTTTGCTCACCTCGAGGATGGCCCGTTCCAGTTGGGGGTCGCCCCCCCGTGCCATCGCGGCGGGGTCATCCACCACCTCGATGTCCGGATCCACCCCGTGCCCCTCGATGATCCAACGCCCCTTGAGGTTGTAGATGCCGAAGGTGGGGACGGTGACGCTGCCGCCGTCGATGAGGCCCGGCGCGCCGGTCATGCCGATGAGGCCACCCCAGGTCCGCATGCCGATCAGCGGCCCGAGCCCTGACTCCTTGAAATAGAACGGAAAACAATCCCCGCCCGAGCCGCTCCAGCCGTTGACCAGCATCGCCTTGGGACCGAACTGGGCGATCTGGGGCCAGGTCCAATCCCGTCCGTCGCGGACCGCCCAGTAGTTGCGCAGGGGCCGATCCAACAGTTCGATGAACCGGTTGGGGATTTGGCCCCCGCTGTTGAAGCGCTCGTCGATGATCAGGCCCGGCTTGTCCACCTGCCCTTGCCATTGGCGGACGAGATCGTTTTGGCCATTGACCCCGGTATCGGGCACGTAGATGTAGCCGATCCGCCCCGCGCTGGCGAGTTCGACCCGCCGCCGGTTGGCCTCGATCCAGGCCAGGTACCGCAGCCGCGCCTCGCTCGCCAGGGTGCGCACCAGCACCTCGCGCGCCCCCGCGGGGGTGGGTTTGTCGTTGATGGTGAGCATGACGGGCTTATCGGCCAGATCCTGAAAGGCGGCCCAGGGGTCTTGGCTCACGTCCAGCGGCACACCGTTGACGGCCAGCAGGTACTCACCGGCTTTCACGCGGAGCCCCGGCTCGCGCAGCGGCGACCGCGTGGCGGCGTCCCACGGAGCTCCGGCCAGGATGGTCTGGAAGCGGTAAGCCCCGTGGTCCAGCGCGTAATCCACGCCCAGGTACCCCACGCCCCGGGTCGGCCCCGTCTCGAGGTCCCCGCCGCTGCGATAGGTGTGGGAGGAGTTCAGTTCCCCGATCAGCTCGCCGATGATGTAATTCACGTCCCACCGGGTCACCGCGTCGTCGAGCAGTTTGCCGTAACGGGTCCGCATCCGCCCCCAATCGACGCCGTGCAGGCCCGGGTCGTAGAAGAAATCCCGCTCCAGCCGCCAGGCTTCGGTGAAGAGCTGGCGCCATTCGGCGGGGGGATCGATCAGGGCTTCGAACGCGCCGGTGTCGATGGGCTTATCCAGCTTTTGGCCTTCCTTGGGCTCGATGATCGCGTAGGTGCTCCCCTTGCGGACCAGGAGCTTCTCCCGGTTGGCCGACAACTCGAACCCGTCGGCGTCGTCCAGAATCGTTTTTTCCTCGCGCTTCTCCAGCTCATAATAGACCAGCGGGCTGCGGTCTTCCCGGGCGCCGAGGCGCGGCAGCCGGCGGTAGAGGAGCTTGCCCGCGACGGCGGCGAGGTCGGCGTAGCGGCCGGCTTTGGGCGGCAGGAGGACCAACCGTTGCTCGAAGCCGTCCAAGTCGATCTCGACCGGTTTGGGTTTCTCGTCCTTCTTGGTCTCCTTCGGCGGGTGCGTTGGGGGCGGCGCGGTGGGAGGGGCGTTGGTGGCGGGCGGGTTGTTCGTGGCGCCCCCCGGCGTGGTCGGGGGCGCCTTCGTCTCTGGCGCCCGCTCCTTCTCGCTGGCGCCCTCTTCGTCGTCGCGGGGTGCGAGCGGGGAGCGGAGGTCCTGGCGCAGGGTGATGACGGCGAGGTTGGCGGTGTTGGCGTAAATCCAGGTGTCGTCCAGCTCGCTGTAGAGCGGGGCGAAGGTGCGCCGGGTGCGGAGGTAGAGATATTTGCCCTCCGGATCGAAGGTGGGGAGGTCGTCGTTGTAGAAGCCGGAGGTGACCTGGTGCCGTTGCTCCAGCTTAGTGTCGTAAAGGACGAGGGCGGTATGATGGTTGTCCTGGTCGCCGGCGTAGGCCAGCCAGCGGCTGTCGGCCGACCAACTGACGCGGAAGGCGTTGAGCGCTCCCTCGTAGAACCAGAGCTGGTGGTCAATCACGCGGTCGGTCTTGGTGCCGCGGTGGTACAGGTGGAGGCGCATCGCCTTGTCGATGAACGCCAGTTTCTGGCTGTCAGGGGCCCACTGGGGACGGTAGCGGAAACCGGGGCCCAGATGGGTCAGCGTTTCTTCCGCCCCCGTGCCGTCGGCGGGCCGCAGCGTCAGCTCGTATTCCCCGGTCCGGTCGCTGAAATAGGCGATCCATTGGGCGTCCGGCGACCAGGTGGGGAACCGTTCGGCGACGCCGGAGGTGCGGGTGAGGTTGCGGATGACCCCGTGCTCGGCGGGCGCGGAAAAGACGTCCCCGCGAGCCTCGAACAGCGCCCGCTTGCCGCTCGGGGAGACGCTCGCCGAATGGATCCAGGCCGAGACATTCTCCAGCCGCGGTTTGAGCGTGGCGCGGTCGGTTGCCACCCGCACCTCGATCGCGTGGTAATGCTCGGTGGCCAAGTCGAGCAGGAAGAGTTGGCCGGCGTTCTCGAACACCAAATCGGTCGGCCCGATGCTGGGAAAATGCACGTCGAACTCGGTGAACTTGGTGACCTGCCGAAAACGGTCCGTCTTGAGGTCGTACGCCCAGATGTTGTCGCGCTTGGCTTCGTCGCGGTCCGAGAGGAAATAGAGGGTGTCACCGTGCCACATGGGCTGGGAGTCCGCGGCGGCCGAGTGGGTAATGTTGCGGGCGGTGAGTTGGCGCAAGTTGAAGAACCAGATATCGGGGTTCATGCCCCCGCGGTAACGCTTCCAGGTGCGGAAATCGACGCTGATCGGGGTGTAGGCCAACGTCTGGCCATCGGGGGAGATGGCGCCGAATTCGCCGTACGGGACCGGCAGCCGCTCGGGCAACCCGCCGGTGATCGGGACCTTGAAGAGCTGATTGAAGCGGTCGCGCGGGCTGGTCATCGAGCTGGCAAAGAGCAGCGCTTGGCCATCCGGATACCAATCCAGGAGCCGGTCCGGCGCGCCGTGGTGCGTGAGGCGCCGGGGCACGCCCCCGGTCACCGGCATCACGTAGAGGTCCACGTTGCCGTCATAGTTGCCGCTGAACGCCAGCAGCGAGCCATCCGGGGAAAACCGCGGGAACTCTTCTTCCCCGCGCGGCGAGCTGAGGCGCGTGGCCAGCCCGCCAGTCTTGGGCACAATCCAGATGTCGCCCGCATAGACGAAGGCGATTTGGGTGGCGGAGACGGCGGGCTCGCGCACCATGCGGGCGTCGATGCGCGTGGGTGGGGGCGGACGTTGCTCCGCGGCGCGGGCCAGGCCGCGGCTCCCGCCCGCCCAGCCCAAGCAGAGTAACACCGCTGCCGACCCCGGTCCCAAGTAGCGCATAATGGGCGCCACCTTGCCCGAGGAGCCGGCGCGACACCAGTCCGCAATGGGGCGCGGGTGAGCGGTGGTTTTGGGCAGGGCCAGGTTTCGCCGTCCGCCATTGACACCGCCCCGGGCTTCTCGACACCCTCGGGCCGTTCCCCCGCGGCACCCGCGGTAAGCAATCGACGATGAAGCCTATTTACACCCGCTTACGCCGCCGCACCGGCACGGCGCTGACCCTCGGCCTTTGCCTGACGCTCGCCGGCGGCCTCGTCCGGGCGGCCGACACCCTCGCCCCCGCCGGTGCCGTGTTCGATGTGCGCGCCTATGGCGCCAAAGGCGACGGCCTCACCCTCGACTCGGGCGCGATCAACCAAGCCGTGGTGGCCTGTGCCGCCGCCGGCGGAGGCGTGGTCCGGCTGCCCCCGGGCCGCTACCTCTCCGGCACCATTCATCTCCGCAGCGGCGTGACGTTCGAACTCGAGAACGGCGCGACCCTGCTCGGTACCACCAACCTCGAGGCCTACCAGACGTTCGTTCCACCTCCCGACACCCCGGAAGGCCGGTTCCGCTCGCCGTGGCATCGCGCCTTGATCCTCGGGGACGGGGTGCGGCATGTCGCCATCGTCGGCCCCGGCGCCCTCGATGGGC
>JAJXTA010000373.1 GCA_021784265.1 bacterium
GGCCTTTTACTTGGTCGCCCTCGAGGGCGACGTGCACGCGGTTCTTCAGCCCGCTGAAATTGGGGTCATGACTGATGAGGGCGTTGATCTCGGTCTCGCCCAGCACCAAGGGCGCCGCGGCGGCGCCAGCCTGGACCGCCTTTTGGAAGGCCTCGACGCGGGCTTGCAGCGCCTTCAGCTCGACGGTGGGCAGGTTGACTTGCGGCAGGGTCAGCGGGGTGGTGTCGGTGTAGCGCGCGAGCACCTGTTTCAAGGCGTACCGCGCGCCGAAGTAGAGCGCCAGGCTCGCGACCAGGAACAGGATGATGACCGTGATGCAGCCGTAGAAAAAACAACCGTGGCCTCGCTTGGTTTGCTCATCACTCATGGCTGATAAATGCGGAATGATGATGGTGTACCCGCCGGCTGAATTCAATCAAAAAGCGAAGGCCCGCCTCGGTCGGGGTGGCCGGGCGGCGCGGTCCGCGACAAACCCACGAGGCGTACGCCCGGCGTGGTTGTCGTTAACCGCTGCTTCCGGCGAGGCGGGCGCCCCGGTTGGTCCGGCAAAAAGTGCGGACCAAACGTTCGGGCGTACGCCCGTCGCGATGGCGGGTCGGGTGTCCGCGGCCACGCCGCCCGCGTCCTACTTCAAACCCAAGACCTTGGGGGAGACGAAAAGCTTGAGCGTGACGGTCCCGCTCTCATCCCGCGCCAGGGCCGCCAAACCGGCCTTGGGGAGGCGAAAGGCCGCGGAGGGCTCGACCTCCAGCAGGGCACAGAGCCGCTCGGCGAGGGAGGGCATGTGGCCGACCAGCAACACGTGTTTGGCCGCCGACAATCGTCCGAGCCAGTCGGTGAACGCGCGGGCCGAGGTTTCGTTCAAGAGGTTGTCGGTGACGACGGCCTGGAGGTCTTCCCGGGCCCGGCACGTGGCCAGCACGCGCTCGGCGGTCTGGCGGGCGCGCAAGAGGGGACTGGTGTACGCGGCCTCGAACTCGATCCCCGCCCGTTCGAGGAACTTGGCCAGGCAACGGCACTCCTGCTCACCGCGGGGCGAGAGCGGGCGTTGGGCGTCGTCGGCGCCAGGCAGGGCGTCGGCGTGTCGCAACAGATAGAGGCGCATGGGCCGGCAGGTTACCCCGCCGTTAGGGTAACACCAGTCGGTAGAAACGCCGTGGACTCTGGGCGGCGGTGGGGTCGATGTAATCGACGAGGCCGTTGGCGTCCGCCTGGACCGTCTCCAGGAACGTCCAGGTGGCCATGTCGGGCGACATCTCGATCGGATAGCGGGTGCCCGGAGTGCCCTGCCATTTGAGGTGGACGGCGCGGGTCTGGGGATCGGCGGTCGCGGTCAGGGCCGGTTGTTCCGTGCCGCCCTGCACGTGAACGGCCCGGTAGAACTGCGTCCCTTGACTGCCCACCGGGAGGGCCGCCTGGAAGTAGCCGCTGGCGTCGGCCCGGGCGACGGTGTAATTGGTCCAGACGTTGAGGCGGGCGGCGGTCTGGATGCTGTAGAGGGCATTGGGATTGCCCACCCATTGGACCTGGAGCGCCCCGTCTTGCGGGCGCGGCGGGCTGGTGACCGTCGGGGTGTCCAGGATCGTGGCCAGGCGCACGACCCGGTAGAAGGTGCGCCCGTTCGTCGCCGAGGTCCGGTCCACAAAGCTGACGGTGGGCCCGCTGCCCTGCATCCGGGCGGAGCCCAGGGTGTTCCACTGTTGCAGGTCGGTCGAGCTCTGGACCAGGTAGGCCTCCGGCTGCTCCCCAGACCAAGTGAGCTGGACCAGACCCGTGGCCGGATCGACCGAGGAGGTGAGGTCCACCCGCTCGTCGATGGCGGTCACCCGGCAGCCGAAGTTGGCGACCGGATGGCCGCCGAAGTTGAACAGCGCCCAGAAAATGCCCACCCGCTTCCAGTAATCGTCGTAACTTCCAAAGCGCCCTTCGTTGAGCAAGCCGCCGATCGTGGGTGGGTTGTAGAAGAGCAGGCCCGCCTGATCACCCGGGTCCTGGCTCACCCCGCCGAACTCCACCGTCCACGTAAAATCGCTCGGCACCCCGACGTACGGCACAATGAGGGTCTTGCTGTTGTAGTTGGTGTAAATGGGAAAGGTGCCGCTGTCCCAGAGGAGAGTGCTGGGGAAAAGGAACCGGTAGAGTCGTGTCTTGCCGTCATTGCGGTAGAAGCGGATGCGGGCCGTCTCCCGGCCCGTCGGGGTGAAGTCGGCGTAATACTCGAACTGGAATTCCGTGACGATGCGCGCGGTACCGGCCAAGGCGATCTCATCGCCAAACTCAGTGGGACCGTAGGGGGAGGTGGCGCCCAGGAAACTGTCCTCGGGGGTCAACGTGTTGTCGTACACGATGGTGCCGCCGGGCAGCGGCGGACACCAGGCCAGCTCGGCTCCAGCGAAGGCGGCGAGGAGCAAGGCCAGCGCCACCAGCGTGCAGCGTCGGGCGCGCGGGCGGGCGAGGCGGTTCAGGGCTCCGGCGGCAGATTTGGGGTGCGAGATCAGGGAGGTGAGAGTTCTCATCGTTGGTCGCAGGGCCCTGTGCGGCACCTGGGGTTCTCGGGCTGCGCCTCCGGTCGCGGCGGGCAAGAGCCCGCCGCCGGTCGGGCCGGAAGCTGGATTGTTCATGATTGCCACGTTGATCACACCCCAGCCCTGGAGGAGACCGTCCTCCAGGCCACGTCAACGCCGCAGTGCAGCGCTGACCGGAGCCAGTTGGTTGCCAGGCAGTTCGGGCCGCTCAAAACTCTTGAGCGCGGATCATAGGGGCCTAGGGGCGCGGGTCAAGCAGATTGCACAGGGCGGCCGGCTTGGGTTCGTGGCCGCGGGGCGGTTCGCCCGAGGTGGGTTCGCCCACAGTTTAATGTCGCCTTTTGGCCGCGGTTGCTCTACCACGCCTCCCGACAGCTTGGAAGCTGCGCCGCCGCCGGTTGGGCAGACGGGCGGGCGGCCGCGCGTGGCCTTCCTTTGCATGAACCGTGCGACGTTCCTCCAGCGCATTCTGACGCGACGCGAGCCGTGGGACCTGGCCGTAGTCGGCGGCGGAGCCACCGGTGTCGGCATTGCGGTCGATGCGGCGTCCCGCGGGTACGACGTGGTGCTGCTGGAGCAGAGCGATTTCGGCAAGGGGTCCTCGAGCCGTTCGACCAAACTGGTGCACGGCGGGGTTCGTTACCTCCAGCAAGGCAACGTCTCCCTGGTCATGGAGGCCCTCAAAGAACGGGGGGTGCTGCTCCAGAACGCGCCCCACTTGGTGCACGACTTGCCGTTCGTCGTGCCGAACTACCAGTGGTGGGAGGCGCCGTTCTACGGGGTAGGGCTGAAGGTGTACGACCTTTTGGCCGGTAAGTACGGCTTCGGGCGTTCGGTCCTCCTCTCGCGCGAGCAGGTGTTGGAACGTATCCCCACCCTGGACCGCGAGGGTCTCCGGGGAGGGGTGCTGTACCACGACGGCCAGTTCGATGACAGCCGGCTCTTGATCAACCTGGTCCAGACCGCCGCCGAACAAGGGGCGTGCCTGCTCAACTACGCCCGCGTCACCGGCTTGTCCAAGGACGCCGAGGGTCTCCTCGACGGCTTGACGTTCCGCGACGAGGAGGGCGGCGGAGAGCATCGTTTGGCGGCCCGGTGCGTCATCAACGCGACCGGGCCCTTTTGTGACCAACTGCGTCGGCTGGACGATCCCGCCGCCGCGCGGCTCATCGCCCCCAGCCAGGGCGTGCATCTGGTGTTGGACGGGGCCTTTCTGCCCGGCCAAACCGCCATCATGGTGCCCCACACGCGGGACGGGCGGGTCCTGTTCGCGATCCCGTGGCACGGCCATACCCTGGTGGGCACCACCGACACGCCCATCACCACCCTAAGCCTTGAACCTGCGGCCTTGGAGGAAGAGATCGAGTTCCTCCTGGACACGGCCCGAGGGTATCTGGCGCAGCCACCACGCCGCACCGACATCCGCAGCGTCTTCACCGGTATCCGCCCGCTGGTGAACTCCGCCAAAGCGGCCACGACGGCCGCCCTCTCGCGCGAGCACACCATTACCATCGCCAACTCCGGCCTGCTCTCCGTTGCGGGCGGGAAGTGGACCACCTATCGCCGGATGGCGGAGGACGCGGTGGATCAGGCCGCGGTGCTGGCGCGCCTGCCAGAGCGCCCGTGTGTGACCCGCACGCTGCGCATTCACGGCGCCACGACCGCCGCTCAAACCCGCGGTCCGCTGGGTGTCTATGGCGCGGACGCCGCGGGGGTGCTGGCGCTGGCCGACCGCGAACCCGAGTTGCGCGCACCGCTCCATCCGACGCTGCCGCTCCTGGGGGCGCAGGTGATTTGGGCCGTGCGGGAGGAGATGGCGCGGACGGTGGATGATGTGCTGGCCCGGCGAACGCGCGCGCTGTATCTGGAGGCGCACGCGGCCCTCGCGCTGGCCCCGGCGGTGGCCCGGCTGATGGCACGCGAACTGGGGCGCGATCCGGCGTGGCAGCAGGCCCAACTCGCCGCCTTCACCACGATT
>JAJXTA010000374.1 GCA_021784265.1 bacterium
TGGGGCCACGCGCTCGGTCGCCGGTTGGAAGTCGGTCTGGGGTGGTCGCGGCAAGCTACGTCGGTCCAGCTTGCCGCTGGGCGTCAGGGGGAGCGCCGCCAGGCCCACGAAGGCCGAAGGCACGGCGTACTCGGGCAATTTGTCGCGCAACGACCGGCGCAGGGCCGCGGCTGCGACCGAGGCCCCGGGGCGCGCCACGAAGTAAGCCACCAATCGCTGGTCACCCGGTGTGTCTTCCCGCACCGCGACGGCACTGGCAGCCACCGAGGGATGCTGATTGAGCAGCGCCTCGATCTCCTCCAGTTCAAGGCGTTGGCCGCGGAGTTTGACTTGGGCGTCCAGACGGCCAAGGTATTCGATCACCCCGTCGGCACCGTAGCGAGCCCGGTCCCCCGTCCGATAGAGTCGAGCCCCCGGCTCCCCGGGGAAAGGGCTCGGGAGAAAGCGTTCGGCGGTGAGGTCCGGTCGGTTCACGTAACCCCGCGCCAAACCTACCCCAGCGAGGTAGAGCTCCCCTGGGACTCCGACCGGGACGGGCTGGAGCTGGCGATCGAGGATAAAGACTTGGGTGTTGGCGATGGGCCGGCCGATGGGCACCGAGGGTCGCCCCCTGCCTCGCTCACAGGTCCACGCCGTCACATCGATGGAGGCTTCGGTGGGGCCATAGAGGTTGTACAACGGGCAGGGCAACCGCGCCAGGCATCGCTCCTGCAGGTCCACCGTCAGGGCCTCACCGCTGCAGATAACCCGACGCAAGCTGGCGCAGCGCTCCAACCCAGGTTGCTCCAGAAACGTCCGCAGCATCGAGGGGACAAAGTGCAGCGTGGTGATCTGGTGCCGCGCGATCTGGTCGATCAGGTAGGCCGCATCCCGGTGGCCGCCCGGCCGCGCCACGACCAGCCTGGCCCCGGTGATCAACGGCCAGAAGAACTCCCACACCGAGACATCGAACGTGAATGGGGTCTTTTGCAAGACGGCATCGTCGGGACCCAGCCGGTAGGCCTCCTGCATCCACAGCAGCCGATTCACCAAGCCGCGATGCAGGTTGACGACGCCCTTGGGCCGACCGGTCGAGCCGGACGTGTAGATCACATACACCGGGTGCTCGGCGGTAACCCCGCTTTCGGGACCGCGGTCGGCGTCCGGCCCGACCGGGGCGGGGGCGCAGTCCAACCCGACGACACCGGCGCCGGCCCCCTCCCACTCCGCGGCCCACTCGCTCTGGGCCAGGAGGACTTTGACGCCGGCCTCTTGCAGCATGAACTGGAGGCGTTCTTTGGGGGAGTCAGGGTCCAGAGGGACATACGCGCCGCCGGCCTTCAAGATCGCCAGCAGGCCCACCACCAACTCCAGCGACCGCTGGGCGCAGACCCCCACCAGGCTCTCGGGCCCCACCCCCAAGGCCCGCAGCCGGTGCGCCAAGGCGTTCGCCCGCCGGTCCAACTCCCGGTAGCTAAGCTGGTGCTCCGCAAATTGCAGCGCCACCGCCGCCGGCGAGCGTTGGACCTGTTGCGCCCACAACTGATGCACGCAGCCCTCGCGGGGATAGTCCCGGCGCGTCTGATTCCACCCCACCACGATCTGGTCGTACTCCGGCGGAGTCAGCAACGGCAACCGCTCGATCCCAGTGTCCGGCTGCGCCAGGACGGCCTGGAGCAGTTGTTGGTAGTGGCCCAGGAGCCGTTCCATCGCCGCGGCCCCGAACAGGTCGGTGCGGTATTCCAGATAACACCCCAGGGCGCCGCCCTGTTCCTGGAGCGAGAGGGTGAGGTCGAACTTGGCCGTGCCGGTGTCCACGTCCAAGGGGTGGGCGGCCAGGGGGCCCAGCCGCCAGGTGGGCGGCGGGGTGTTTTGCAGGACAAACAAGACCTGCACCAACGGGTTGTGCCCGGGACGCCGCTCGGGCTGGAGGGCCTCGACCAGCTTCTCGAAGGGCAAGTCCTGGTGGGCCAGCGCCCCCAAGACCGTTTCCCGCACCCGGCCCAGCAAGGCCCGAAAACTCGGGTTGCCCCCCAGCTCCGCCCGTAACACCAGCGTGTTGATAAAGGGCCCAATGACCCCTTCCCATTCCGCGCGTGTCCGGCCGGCGACCGGGGTCCCGATGAGGCCCTGTTCCTGCCCGGTGTAGCGGCGCAACAAGACCTGGAACGACGCCAGCAAGGTCATGAACAGCGTCACTCCTTCTTTGCGGCTCCAGGCGCGGAGGTCCTCGGCGAGTTGCGGGTCCAGGCGCCGAGCGCACCACGCGCCTGCCCCGGTTCGGGTGGGGCTGGCGGGCGCGTCCGTGGGCAGCTCCCAAGCGGACCGCGGCCCGGCCAGGGCCTGCTGCCAGTAGGCCAGCTCCGGCGCCATTTCGCCGTTGGACCATTGCCGCCGCTGCTGGTGGACATAATCGTCGTAGGTGGCGGTTGGGGGGGGCCAAGCGACCGGGCGCCCCGCGCGGGCGGCCTCGTAGGCGACGCTTAATTCCTCGCTCAGGATAGCCAGGGACCAAGCGTCGGCGGCGATATGATGCACCACCAGGAGCAACCAATGCTCCCGCGGCCCCAGCCGCACCAGCAGAACCCGCAGCATCAGGTGCCGCGTCAAGTCGAAGGGTCGCCGGGCCGCGTCGGCGAGCACGCGCTGGGCGGCAGCGGGCCGCTCCGGCTCGGGCAGCGTTGCCAGATCGACCGTCTCGAGGGGCACCGGCGAGGGCGTCACCACCTGGCGGACGGGGCGGTCGCCTTCCAGGACGAAGGCGGTCCGGAGACTGGCCTGACGCGCCACCACGGCCGTCAGGGCTTGGCGCAGCCCCTCAGGGTCCAACTCGCCTTCCAGCCGCAACGCCAAAGGGATGTTATAAACTGGGCTCGCCCCCTCGAGGCGGCTGAGGAACCACATCTGCTCCTGGGTGAAGGAGAGCGGACCACCCTCGGCTTGGGCGCTCTTGCTCCGGAGCAAGGCGGCCAGCCGGGCGCGCTTGGCGCCCGGCCCCGATTCTCCCCGCGGCTCCAGCGACGGCGCCTTCATTGGGTCAGTTCGGTCTCGGGCTCCAACTGTTGGAGAAGGGCCTCGACGGCGGCATCGGAGAGCGTCTCGACTTGTCCGAGCAGGCGCCGGGCCTCGACTGCATTCACCGGCGGCCTCACCTCCTGGTGGCGGTGGTCGGCCGCCGCGAGGCCGTGATCCACGGCCCGCGCCAACTCCGCCAACACCGGCGTTTCAAACAACGCGCGCACCCCCAACTCCACGCCGAGGGTCTGCCGGAGGCGTGACATGAGTTGAGTGGCCAGCACGGAGTGACCGCCCAGGTCGAAAAAGTTATCCGTCGCGCTCACCGCCTCGACCTGGAGCAACTCTTGCCAGAGGTCAGCGAGGAGTTGCTCGGTGCGGGTCTGGGGGAGCACCCGCGGGCGTGCGCCGACGGCAACGTTGGGCTCCGGCGGAGGCAGTGCCCGGCGATCCACCTTGCCGTTGGGCGTCAGTGGTAACCGCTCCAGAAACACGAAGGCCGACGGCACCATGTAGCTGGGCAGATGCTGGCGCAGATGCTGGCGCAACGCCTCGGGGGTGGGCGGTGGTGCGCCGGAGGCGACCACATAGGCGACCAGGGCCGCTCCAATCGGCGTATCATCCCGGAGCAGACTGACGGCGTGGCGCACTCCCGGATGGGCCGTCAGCGCCGCCTCGATTTCCTCCAGCTCGATCCGGTGGCCGTGGAGCTTGATCTGATGATCGCGGCGGCCCAGGAACTCCAGCGTGCCCTCGGGCCGAAACCGGGCACGATCGCCAGTGCGGTAGAGCCGTGCCCCGGGCTGGCCGGTGAGGGTGTCCGGCAGGAACCGCTGCGCGGTCAGGGCGGCGCGGTTCAAGTAACCGCGCGCGACGCCGTCCCCGCCGATATACAGCTCACCCTCAACCCCCACGGGCGTCGGCTGCCGGTTCTCGTCCAAGACATACAACTGGGTGTTCGGCAAGGGACGGCCGATGGGCACTGGCCCGGTGCCGCGCTCGACACGGTGGGCTGCGGACCAGATTGTGGTTTCGGTCGGACCGTAGAGATTCCACACGACCGCGCCACCGCGGAGCAGTTCGTCGGCGAGGGGCCGGGGCAGGGCCTCTCCACCGCTGAGGAGTTTGAGGCCGGGGCCGCCGGTCCAACCGGCCTCAAGCAACATCCGCCAAGTCGGCGGGGTGGCTTGCAGGAGGGTGGCACGGCTGTTGGCCAGGAGGTTTGCCAACGCGTGCCCATCGGCTGCCGTCTCCCGGTTGGCCACGACGACCCGGGCCCCCAAAGTGAGGGGAAGGAACAGTTCCAGCGCGGCGATATCGAACGAAAGCGTGGTAATGGCCAGGAGAACGTCTGCCGGTGTCACCTCCAGCCGTTCCCGCAGGCCGTGCAAACAATTGACGGCGTTGCGGTGCGTGACCATGACTCCCTTGGGCTGGCCGGTGGAACCGGACGTGTAAATCACGTACATCAGGTTGTCCGGATGCGCCTTCGGCTGGGGCCAACGGGA
>JAJXTA010000375.1 GCA_021784265.1 bacterium
AAGGGGTTTTCGTTATCTCGAACAAGAGTGACTTGAGGCTGGAGGAGAGCCGATCGGTGCAGGTTTATGTAGACAGGGGCGCGCCCTACGGCGGGCTTTTCTCAAAGGGTGCGTATATGCGAGACGTTGAGCGGCCAAAGGTATTGGCGCCTCGGGGGTCGGTGACGATTACCGTGCATGCCGGAACGCAGTTTGCCACCCCGTGGGTTATTGAGTTCAGAGTACGGGAGATCCTCAGTTGGTCTGAGCGCCTCTTTTGCGAGCCCGACGGCATGCTGTGCTCGTTTTCTCAACCGGGCACATAGGGCGGTCGTGCCCGCCTCGCCCGCGAGGTGAAAGCCGCGCCCTGGCACCGACAAAAGGGGTCAACCCACGGCTTTACGCGGTTTTCCGCTCGCCTGCCTCATTTCCTAAAGGTCCACTGCGCTAGGCCGCGAACGCTGCGGCTCGAACATCCCGGGGCCATCTCTCACGTGATGGGCCGCGGAGACCGGGCGGGAAGACCTTTTCCTGGACGACGTGGATGCATGGGAAACTCGGGGAGCGTCACGCCAACCAGGCGGTCCCGCAGAGCGGAATGCGGAGGCCAAAGCCGAGCGCCTTATCGCCGAAGCACTGCGGCGTTCGGGATGCACCGAGGAGGAACTGGCCAGGCGCCGCAAGAACAACGCTGGGGAGATGGCGATGGCGGTGCGCCTGCGCCGGGCAGACGAGTCCGTTACCTGCCTGCCGGCACCTGCCTGCCGGTAGGCATCGGGCAGGCGCGCGGCGGTCGGCGGCGACCCGAGGTAGGGGCTCCAAACTCGCCTCCGCCGCACTCAACACCACCGCGCCCAGCTCGGCCGCGCGGGTTTGAGCCTCCTGCTCCGCCGAACGCCGATCCAGATGCAACGTCCAGGCCGCCAAGCCCGCCAGCAGCACCAGTGGCCCGATGATCAGGAGGAGCGGCCACCACAGCCCGGGCGCCGCCGCGTCGGCCGCGTTGGCGGCTGGCAGGGACCGCACTGTGCTTGGCCCAGTCTCGGGTTGCTGATCATTGCGCCCACGCATGGGACCGTTGAGTGGCGGCGTGGGCCGGCTCTCGCCCCGCACGACCGCCAAGTGACCTGATCATGCTCAGTTCAGAGCCCGCAAGCCTAGTCCAAAGCCCGCCGGCGGTTGTCATCGTTTTGCAAAATCGCCGCGCCCACTCCGGCGGACCCCACGCGGGGCTGAGCCTGCGGCCAAGCGGCAGGCTTGACCGAAGCCTCGCTTCCCTGGCCCGTCCAGCAGCCATCCGCCGTCGGGCTCGGCGGGCGGGCGAACCGATCTCAGGTGGCGGGGGATTGAGTAGTGGGCGAAAGGGCGGCGATTATTCTTGAAAATTGGAAATTGATTTCCAATATTCAAACCGTGATTAGCCGGATGCTAACGGACGTCCTGCGGCGGCGCTTGGCCCAGTTCCCCGCGGTCAGCCTCGTGGGCCCGCGGCAGTGCGGGAAGACCACGCTGGCGCGGACGTTGGCGCGCCGCTACTTCAACCTCGAGGCGCCGGAGGAACGTACGCGGCTGGACGCCACCTGGGCCGAGGTGATGACCGGCCCGGGACCGGTCGTCTTCGATGAGGCCCAACACTGGCCCGGGTTGTTCAGCCGGCTGCGGGGCGAGATCGATGCGCGGCGGAAGCAGAACGGCCGCTTTGTCCTGCTCGGCTCGATCGCGCCGGGGCTGATGCGCGATGTCGGCGAGTCCTTGGCGGGCCGCATGGCGGTGCTGGAACTGGCGCCGTTCTGCCTCGGGGAGGTGGCCAATCTTGACCGCCTCTGGCGCTCCGGCGGCTTCCCCGATGGCGGTGTCTTGGGCGGCGAGGGGTATCCCGTCTGGCAGGAGAACTACCTCCGCGCCATGAGCGAGCGGGACCTGCCGACCTGGGGGTTGCCGGCGGCGCCCGTGGTGACGCAACGGCTGTTCCGCATGCTCGCCGCCGAACAAGGGGCGATCCTCAATTTATCCAAGCTCGGCCAAAGCCTTGGCCTTACCCATCACACGGTGGGGGCTTACCTCGATCATTTGGAAGGCGCCTTCTTGATCCGGCGGGTGCCGGCGTTCGCCGCCAACCTGCGCAAGCGCTTGGTCAAAGCCCCGCGCCTTTACTGGCGTGATTCCGGCTTGCTCCATGCCCTGCTACGCTTGCCTGCGGGTGACGACCTCCTCGCCCAACCCTGGGTGGGGGCGAGTTGGGAGGGATTCGTGATCGAGCAAATCCTGGCGGCGCGCACCGCCCGCGGGATGGCCCAGGACGCCTACTTCTTCCGCACCCACGACGGGTATGAGGCTGATCTGGTGCTGGAGTCGGGACGAAGGCGCGAAGTGATCGAGATCAAACTCACCTCCGGCCCAACCCCGGAAGACCTGGCGCGGCTGCGGCAAGTGGGAACGCTGGTTGGAGCCAACCAACTAACCTTGATCTGCCGCGTGCGCCACTCGGTGATCAGGGCCAACCTGGCTGTGGCGAATCTGCCCGATTACCTGGAGCGCCACCAGTGAACCTGACGACTCGGGTGGCCCCGGCCCGGGGCGGCAGGCCGCACCGAGGATCGCGTCCGCCTTGGTCAGACCTTGATGGCGCGCACCCGCTGGCCGTCGTGGACTCGGTCGCCGGGGTAGAGGATGACTGCCTCGCCCGGTTGGAGGCCCTCGAGGACCTGGGTCTCGCTCTCGCTGGCGCGCCCGACCTTGACCGCGCGCAGGCGGGCGTGGCCCTCGCTAACCACAAACACCGACCATTGCGGGCCGCGCCGGAACAGCGCGCCGGAAGGGACTTTGACGGCTTGATCGGTTTGCCAGGTGACGATGCGGGCCTCGACGCGGAAGCTGTCGCCCAAGTTGCGGCGTTGATCAGGCGGGGTGAGGAGGTCGGCGATGACGTTAACCCGTTGCTCCTCGACCCCCAGGGCGGAGACTTTGGTGAACGCGGCCGGTTCAACCAGGCGGACGCGAGCGACCAAGGGTTCGCTGCCGCCCCATTGGTCCAACTCAACGCGGGCGCCGGGGCTGATGGCCGCCCCGTCGCGGGAAAGCACGTCGATCACCACCTCCAAGTTCGTGGGATCGCCCACCTCCAACAGCGGGGTGCCGGCGGTCACCACCCGCGCGTTCTCCTCGAAGACGCGCAAGACCCGGCCGGTCGCGGGTGACTTGACCTCGGTCGGGGGGCGGTCGGGCGGCGCGGGATCATCGGTTCCCGCGCTGAACTCGGCGAGTTCGGCCTCGGCTTGGCGCAGGCTGCTGGCGGCGGCGGCCAGGTCCCGGGCCGCGGCCGCTTCGCGCCAGCGGGCGCTCTCCAGTTCCTGGATGGTCACCGTCTTTTCACCATAGAGCTTCTCGAAGCGGCGGAGCTCACTGGCGGCGAAGTCCTCGCCCGCCTTGGCTTTCGCCAAGCTCGCGGCCGCGGTATCGCGGCGGGCCTCGGTCGCGGCGCGGGTGCGGGCGTCCAGCAGCGCGGGGGAGAGCGGGTCAATCACCGCCACGACCGTCTGGCCAGCGCTCACCGCGGCCCCCTCCTTCAGCTCGGTGCGCCGGAGTTGGCCCGCCACGGGGGCGGAAACGAGAAACCGTTGCCGGATGCGGGTCTTTCCCTCCTCGTTGACGGTACTGCGCAGACGGCCGCTGGTGACCACGGCCGTCTCGACCGGAGCGGGTTGGGGCCAGAACCCGAGGACCAACAGCAGGATCAGCAGCAGGGCGCCGGTATAGGGGAGGACGCGCCGGGCACGGCGATGACGCTCATTCCGCCGCGCCGAGGCGGACGAGGAGGGCGAGACCGAGTTGGGCTTCATGGGCTAAGCAGGCCGACCTGTCATCCGATCATTCAGGGGCTTTGAGTGCGCTCACCAAGTCAAGGTGGTGGAGTTTCCGCAATACGAAGGCGGCCGACAAGACCGAAGCCGTGGTGACAACGGCGGTGGCAAAGGAATAATTGTATGCGGTGAAGACCAGGGGCAAACGCACGGTCTCGGTATTGACCTGGCGCAGGATGACGGTGGCAAAGCCGGTGCCCAATGCCAGGCCGATCGGCACCGCGATGAGCGCCAACAACACCAGCTCGGTGATCAACACCGTCCCCACCTCGCGCCGGGAGAAGCCGATGACCCGCAGCGTGGCCAGCTCGCGCGCCCGTTCCGCCAGCGAGATCCGGGCGTTGTTATACACCACCCCAAAGGCGACCACGGTGGCGAACACCAGATAGATGGATTGAATGAGATTGATGCTGGCGGCGGTGGTCTGGCGGAAGTTCGCGCGGAGGGATTCCTTGATGGCGACGGCGCTGATCCGCGGGATGCCCTTGAGGGCCTTCAGGAAGTCCGCCCGCCGGGCCCCATCGACCCGGAAACTCGCCCCGGTGATCACATCCCCCTCCTCCAGCAGATGGTTGAGCGCCGGGAGGTCCATGTAAGCCGCGACGCCGGCGAAGTCCTCCGCCAGCCCCACCAACGGAACGAGGCGGACCGGGCGTTTGCCC
>JAJXTA010000376.1 GCA_021784265.1 bacterium
GGCGTTGGTGCAAGGGGTGGTGGTCTGCCAGACGCGCCAGAAGGGGCCGCGCCCGACAACGGTGGCTGTCCCAGAGGCGAGGAGCAAGCCAGCTCCGGGTGAGCCCGCGTCCGGCGCCCGGTTCACGAGCGCGGCGGCGCCGGCGCCAGCGGAGCATTGCCGCGGAGCCAGGCCGCGAGGCCGGTTCTGCCGGGACTGGCGGCTTCGGCTACTACTTGGCGGAAGCGGGTATGGAGGTTGTACCAGGCGTGAGACGCCAGAACCAAGTCATTGAGCAAGCTGAGGGCGAACCAGCCCGCCATCATGCGCATGCCGGCGAGCTCGATGTACCAGCGCCGATCCAGGCCCAGCAGGTAATAGGTGGTGATCAGGCTCAACAGAATCACCCAAGGCCACACCAGGACCCGCAGCAGCGTGCCGGCGGCGGCGAGCTTGGCCGCCCGGGCGGTGACCGCCCGCCATTGGCCCAACCACGCGATCGTCCAGGCATCCGCCAGGAAGATGGCGATGAGGCCGGCGTAGCCCAAAGCGATCTCCAGCCGTTGCGAGTAGGCCATGCGCACGCTCGCGCGGCACAGCAGCAGGTCCACCGCCACCACCGCCAGGGCCGGCCCGCCGAACTGGCGCGCCAGTGCCCGCAACTCGCCGCGGAAGATCTCCGCCGCCGTCAAGGGCGTCGAGAGCATCAGCTCCAACGCCGCGGTCCGCCGGTCTTCGGCCAACTGCTGGCCGGCGACCAACCCCATCCAACAGCGCAGCAGGAGGTGCAGGACAATCACCGTGGCGAGGTATGTCGAGGTGTCGCGCCACAGGTCCGGTTCCCGGCGGTACCCCCACCACCACCCCAACCCGAACAGCCCCAGGCAGGCCCAGACATAGGCCGGCTTGCCCGGATCGCGGGCCGCCAGCCACAGGAACGGGTTGATATCCAGCAGCCGGGTGCGGAAGGCGCGCTGGCGGAGCGCGTCTCCATACACCCACCGCCGCCACGCCGCGCGCAACCGCAGCCGTGGTAAGCCGGCGGGGTTGTCCTGCCAAATCCGGGGCGCCCGCCGGCTCGCCCAGGCCAGCAGCAGCCAGCTCAGGCTCTGGACGCACAGCACGGACTGGCCGAAGCCGTTCCACCAGGCGCTCTGGCCCTGGCCGCCAGCGAGCTGCCACAGGGCGTAGCCGGGGTCGAAATACATCCAGTCCCACAACGGAAGCGCCCCGGCGGGGGTCCATCGCTGCACCACCCAGGGCAAAACCGCCGTCGTCACCACTAGGAAAACGGCGGTCGCCATTGCCGCCCGCAGGCCGCCCGGAGTCACCGTCGAGAAAAACATCCCGGCGGCGAGCGAGAAGAAGAGGGTGCTCAGCAACGCGATCGCCACCGCCAGGAGCTGATGGCCGGTGACACCCCCGAATACCAGACTGATGCCCAACACCGGCACGACGGCCATGAGCCCATACGCCGCGTTGAACGAGCTGGCCGCCAGCTTGCCCAACACCACGTCGTACCCCTTCAAATCCGTTAGGAAGAGCAGGCCCAAGGTTCCTTCTCGCCACTCCTGGCTCACACTGTCGGCCGTGAGCCACACCCCCGCGAACCAGCAGGGAACAAAGCTCACCCCGGCGAGGGCCGCAAAGAGCGACATCCCCCATTGTTGCGGGGCGGTGTCCCGGGAAAGGAGAAAGAGCCAGGCCCCGGCCAGCGACGCCAGCAGCGCCGAAACGGTCCGGAACCAGTAAGTGCCCCGGCGGCGCGCCGCTGTGCGCAATTCCCGGCCGACAATGGGGAGGAAGCTCATCGGGCGTAGCGGTCGGGCGACAGCAACGCGAGGTCCAGCGCCGGCGCTTCACCCGCCAGCAGGGCGGCGACCAGTTTGCCGCTGATGGGCCCCAGGCTCAGCCCCATCATGGCGTGGCCGGCGGCGATGGTCAGATTCGTGTACCGGGCGGTTCGGCCCAGATAAGGCAAGCCGTCCGGGGAGCAGGGGCGCAAGCCCGACCAGGGGGGCACGTCGGCAAAGTCCGCGGGGCTGAAGTCCGGGTAATAGCGCTGGACCGCGTGGATAATGCCCCGCACCCGGACGGGGTTGATCTCCAGGCTCAACCCGGCCAACTCCATGGTGCCACCAAAACGAAGGCGCGGCCCCAGGGGCGTGACGGCGACCCGGGCTTCGGTCAGAATGGCGCAGCACTCCGGCACGTGGCGCGGTTGGGGGAGGGTCAGGCTATACCCCTTGCCTGCCTGCATGGGCATCGCCAGGCCGAGCTTTCTGGCTAGCCCCGCTGACCACACCCCACCACAGAGCACGAACTCGTCGGCGGCAAACTCGCGCCCGCCCGCCACCGCGGCCACCAGCCGCCGGCCATCGACGCGCCACCCGTTCACGTCGGTATGCCAGCAAAAGCCCACGCCGGACCGCGCGAGCGTCGGTTGCAGCCACGCCATGAGCCGGGCGGGATCGAGGTGGCAGTCTTTCGGGAAATAGACAGCGCCGGCGATGTTCATGCGCACCCCCGGCTCGCGTTGAGCGGCAGCGCGCGCGTCGAGCACTTCGGCCGGAACGCCCAACTCACAGGCGCGGACGGCCAGCTTGCCCTCCTCCTCCCAGGCCCGCGGCGTCTGACAGAGCAGCAGCAACCCCTTCTTGACCAAGCCAAACCCGTCGCCCGCCTCCGCCGCCCATTCCTCGTAGCAGGTCCGGCTGGCGAAGTTCAGGTCGCGCAAGAGCGGCGCGCAGCGGGCCACATGCGCGGCGGTAGCGGCCCGATAGAACTTCCATCCCCACTGCAGCAGATCCCAATCCCATCGCGGCCGGACATAAAACGGACTGGCCGGATTCCCCATCCACCGCAACGCCTGCCCCACGATCCCGGGGGCCGCCAGCGGCACGAAATGGCTGGGGACCACAAAGCCGGCGTTGCCGAAGGAACAGCCGTCGCGGTCCGCCCCACCCCGCTCCACCACCATCACCTCAGCCCCGCGCCGCGCGGCGTAGTAGGCCGTGCTGAGCCCAACCACCCCACCGCCGATGACGAGAACCCGCTTGGACATACGCCCCCACCGGCCCGTTAGGCCTGGATCCCCCAACAAAAGGGGTCGCGCTCATCCAGCAGCAGCGTGCTCTCCGCCGTCACAAAGGCTGCGCCCGTGATCGTGGGAATCACCCCCTCGCCCTCCCGCCGGAAGCTGCCGCTGAAACTAGTGCCCAGAATCCCTTCTTGCACCCAAGGTCGGCCCTCGGCCAACCGACCTTCGGCGGCCAGGCAAGCCAGCTTGGCGCTGGTCCCGGTGCCGCAGGGCGAGCGGTCATAGGCCTTGCCCGGGCAGAGCACGAAATTGCGCGCGTCGGCGCCCGCCGCCCGCGGGGGACCGAACAGTTCGATGTGGTCAACCTGCGGGAACCCCGCCGCGTTGACCGCCTGCCGCACTCGCCAAGCAAGGGCGGTGAGCCGCTCGACATTGCCCAGCTCAATCGGCTCCGCCAGGCCCCCGGTCAGGAAAAACCAGTTGCCACCCCACGCTACGTCACCCACCACCACCCCGAGGTCGGGAACCTCGACCCGCACCGCCCCGGCCAACCGATGGCTCCGTACGTTTTGGACCGCGACGGTTCCGTCCGGGTGCAACGTGGCCGTTACGACCCCAACGGGGGTCTCGATCCGATGCGTCCCCGCCGCCAGCCGCCTCAGGTGGGCGAGCGTCGTGACCACGCCAATCAGACCGTGGCCGCACATCCCCAAATAGCCCACGTTGTTGAAGAAGATGACACCGGCGGCACAGGACCGGTCTTGCGGTTCGACCAGCGAGGCGCCCACCACCACGTCCGAGCCACGCGGCTCGTTGACGACGGCGGAGCGAAACCGATCATGGTGGGCGCGCAAGACCCGCAGTTGATCCGCGGCGCTGCCCCGGCCCAGGGTCGGCCCGCCTTCGACCACCACCCGCGTCGGCTCCCCGGCCGTGTGCGAGTCGATCACCTTGATGCGCCGCATAAGGCGGTTCAGGCGGCGGGCTTGCGCCGCGCGGCCGCGGAGCGCGGCGGCGCCACCGGGGCCGGCCGCGACTGGGTGCGGGGGGGAATGGCCGGCCGCGCCGCCAGCGCCTGGCGGATGATCCGGAGAATCCGGGACCGTTCCTCGCCGACCAGGGGCAGGCGCGGCCGGCGCACCCACTCCCGGCCCAAGCCCGCCTCCTGGATCGCCAGTTTGATGTAGTGCACGAACTTGGGATGCGTATCCAGATGTAACAACGGCGTGAACCAACGATAGACCGCCCGCGCCTCCTCCCACCGCCCCTGCCGAGTTAGCTCCCAGAACCACTGGTTCTCGCGCGGCACGGCCAGACCGACCCCCGCCACCCAGCCGTCGATGCCCAACACGGCGGCTTCGAGCGCCAGATCGTCCACCCCGACAAACAGCGCATAACGGTCCCCGACGGTGTTGCGCAGGTCGGTAACCCGGCGGCTGTCACCGGAGCTTTCCTTGAGCGCCACGAGGTTCTTCACCGCGG
>JAJXTA010000377.1 GCA_021784265.1 bacterium
GCCGCACCCAACCGCGCCGGTCCAATTTGAGCAAGAGCGTCCGTGCGGCCATGTCTTTCCACTGCCCGGTGGGCGTGCGCCGGTTCCACAACGCACACAACTCGCGCGACAACCGGTAGCGACTCCACTGCGGATGCGACGCCACCAACTCGCGCACTTGGTGCAGTGGTTGGGGCTGGAGCCGCCGCCCCTGGATCACACAGCTCTCGGTCACGACCGCCGACTTCAAGCGAAGGACCCGGCCAGAGTCCAGCCCGAAGGGATGATTCTTTATCGGCGGTACCAGCCGGCTCGCTCGGTGACTTCCAGGCCACTGATCAGGGCACTCAACTGCTCCGGCCGAAAGCCCACGGCCGTCCCCTGGCCCGCCGGCCAAGGGAGCGTTCCTCCCTCCCACCTCTGGGTCGCCGGCCACAGGCCCGTCCCGTCAAACCAGAGCAGGCGCAGCCGATTCCGTCGCCGATTGGTGAAAACAAAAAGTCCGCCCTCCACGACCTGCTGCCCCAGCACCGTCTCCACCTGGGCCGACAGACCGTCGAAGCCGCGCCGCAAATCCACCGGCGCCAGCGCCACGAAGACCCGCGTGGCCGGGGTCAAGGCAAGCATGGCCGACGCAAGGAATCGATCAGGGCCCTGGCCCACACCACGTCCGCGGCCCGAGCCAGGCGCACCGTCGTCCCATCGGGCAAACCGATCTCCGCGCTCCAGGATCCGCCACTCCACGTCGGAGTCGATACCCGCACTTCTTGGAACAGCGGCACGGTTGACCGGCGGGGTTGTTGATAAACCCAGTAGTGCAGTCGCCCGGGCTTCAGACCGTGCCGCTTGGCAAACTCCTTCACGCTTAGGCCGCTGTCTCGATACTGGGTCACCCACCGCGCACGCTCCGCGCCGCGGTCCCTTGCCAATCCGTTGCAATTGCTCTTCACGCCCCAACGGTAGCGCCTCCCCAAGCCCCCCGCACAGATGCGCCCCGCTTACCGCTTACCTTCTGTTTCCCACCGCGCGCCCGTGGCGCGCGGTGGGTCACGGTGGCATTGCCCCAGCAAGGTGGAGCCGCGGTCCGCCGTGGGGCTTTCTTAGCGCACCAACCGATAGAACTGGCGGGCGGCGGTCGGGGTAATGAGCACCGAATTAGTGGTCACACCCGGCACCGGGGCCCACGCCGGATGCGTCAAATCGCCGGTGCTCTGGAGAGTGAATGCGCTCCCGGCAGCCGACCAGGAGAGGACTAGATTCACCCCGTTCCGGCTGAGGCTAAGCGCTACCGGCGGCAAGGCGGACGGGAACGGCACCACCACGGGAATCTTGTCGGCGGACGGCCCACCCAGGGCCACGAGGGCGGCGTCCGACAGTTTGGTCGAGCTGACCTGCACGCTGCTGACGTAGGTGTCGGTCATGTCATCGCCATCGCCATCGGCGAACAAGAGCACCGTCGGCTGCCAGGAGCGGCGGGGCAGGTCTTTGCCGGGCTGGACCCAGTCTTGTTGCTTGATGCCGTCCACGAACTTGGTGATGACGGGCGGGTTGGCGCCCATATCCGCGGCGAGGGCAATCCGGTGCCACGCCCCGGAGGTGGCGGTGCCCAGATCGACATAGCCCCCGGCTCCCTGGCCAATGTCGTTATTCTGCCAGAAAATGCTCCCGTCCGTGGTGTTATTGGTGCTCTGGCAGTTGAAGAGCGTCGTGGTGCCGCTCTTCTTGAAGACATCGAAGATGATTGTGTATTGGTTGACCAGTTGGCCGCCCCCGTTGGGAGGAATCTGATGGTCCATAACGTAGCCGATGTTCTGGCTGATCGTCCCTTTGCGCAGCATGATCTTCGTGGGCGTCCCATTGATGTCCGGGATGCCAAACGAGGTCGTGGTGCCAAACGTTGTATTGGCGACCGACTGACCGCTAGCGCCGTCAAGGTACTGCAGGTCTTTGCCCGCCGTCGCCGTGAGGTCACCTTGGAAGTCCCATTGGCCGGTCACGGTCGTGGGCGGGGTGGCCACCGGGATGCCGTCCGCCGAGGGACCCCCCAGGGCGACCAGTTCGGCATCGCTCAGCTTCACGGCGCTGACCTGCACGCAGCGCACGTAGGTGTCGGTCATGTCATCGCCATCGCCGTCGGCGAACAACAGGACGGTGTGTTGCCAGGAGCGGCGTGGGAGGTCCAAGCCGGGCTGGACCCAATCCTGCTGTTTGATTCCATCGACGAACTTGGTGATGACCGGCGGATTCGCCCCCATGTCGGCGGCGAGGGCGATGCGGTGCCAGGCGCCCGGCGTCGCCGTGCCTTTATCCACGTAACCGCCGGCGCCCTGGCCGATGTCGCTGTTTTGCCAGAAGATGCTGCCATCGGTGGTGTTATTGGTGCTCTGGCAGTTGAAGAGGGTGGTGGTGCCGCTCTTCTTGAAGACATCGAAGATGATCGTGTATTGGTTGACCAGTTGGCCGCCGCCATTGGGAGGGATTTGGTGATCCATGATGTAGCCGATGTTCTGGCTGATCGTCCCCTTGCGCAGCATCACCTGGGCCGGAGTGCCGTTGATATCGGGGATGCCAAACGAGGTCGTGGTGCCGAAGCTGGTGTTCGCCACCGACAGTCCGCTGGCGCCGTCAAGGTACTCGAGGTCCTTGCCCACGGTGGCGGACAAGTCCCCTTGGAAATCCCATTGACCCGTCACGTGGGTGGGCGGAATGACCAGGGGAATCTTGGTCGCCGCGGGACCGCCCAGCACGGCGAGCTGGGCGTCGGTCAGCTTCCCGTTGCGGACCTGGACGCTGCTGATGTAGGTATCGGTCATATCGTCGCCATCGCCATCGGCGAAGAGCAGCACGGTGTGTTGCCAGGAGCGGCGCGGGAGGTCCAAGCCGGGCTGAATCCAGTCTTGTTGTTTGATCCCATCGACGAACTTGGTGATGACCGGCGGGTTGGCACCCATATCGGCCGCCAAGGCGATGCGGTGCCAGGCCCCGGACGTCGCGGTCCCCTTATCCACATACCCGCCGGCCCCCTGGCCGATGTCGTTGTTCTGCCAGAAGATGCTGCCATCGGTGGTGTTATTGGTGCTCTGGCAGTTGAAGAGGGTGGTGGTGCCGCTCTTCTTAAAGACATCGAAGATGATCGTGTATTGGTTGACCAGTTGGCCGCCGCCATTGGGGGGGATTTGGTGATCCATGATGTAGCCGATGTTCTGGCTGATCGTCCCCTTGCGCAGCATCACGGTCGTGGACACCCCGTTGAGGCTCGGGATGCCAAAGGAAGCGGTGGTGCCGAAGCTGGTGTTCGCCACCGACTGCCCGCTCGGCCCGTCCAGGTACTCCAGGTCCTTGCCCACCGTGGCCGCCAGGTTTCCATTGAAATCCCACTGTCCCGTCACCGCCGCCTCCGGCGCGCCGGCGACGACGATGGTAAAGGACCACTGGTTGGTAAAGAAGGTGGCCGGCGACCCGTTGTCGCTGTAGATCAACTCCAGAGTGTTGGTTACGGTCGTGCGCGTGGCGTTGGGGTTGTAGAGGACGGTGGTGAGGTTGCCATTCTGCGTCAGGGTCGGGGTGACCGGCGCGCCATCGAGGAGGAGCTGGATCGAACTCGGCTTCACGGCCAGGCCGTCATTGCCCAGCACGATCGTGAAGGGCGTGGTCGCCGCCACCCCCTCCGCTCCCGGCGAAGGGGTGGCTTCCGCCACGTACGGCTCCCGTGGCACGCTCGTGGCGCGGTAGGCTTTCACCGCCCGCGGGTCCGTCCCGTCGTTGATGAGGATCCGGTCCCCGGTGGCCGTGTCCACGGAGTACCACGCCAGCGTGGCGCCGGAGAAATTCTTCCAGTGCACCAACCGGAACGGGTACAGGCCGGTGACGGGAGCGACGAAGGTGAACTCGTTGGTGTTTTCCCGGTCGTTGAAATTATCGCCGGTGCGCTGGAACTGGCCCACCAGGGTGGCGAATTGGTCGCGCGGATTGGCGCCGCAGTAGAGGCGATAGCCGTTATCCCCGCCAAAGCCGTAGTCCACCCGCTCGATGGCGACATCCACCCCGAAGGTGTGCGGGCCGGCCGTTAGGGCCAAGTAGGCCAGCGTCTCATCCGCGAAGTTGTCGGTGTTGGGCTGGCCGGTGTTGGGGTCGGTCCCGGGCATGCCCGGCCACTCGACCACCGGGAAGTTGGGGAACTTGATCAACGGCGCCGCGGTGAGATTGAAGCAAATGACATCACTCGGGTTATAAACGTCGATGAAAAAGCTGCCGTCCGGATTCGGGCCCGCCGGGGCGCTGTTGGTAAAGGCGACCCCGTTGGTGTCCAGCAGCGTGCCATCCAGTTGCTGGATGGCGCGGGCGTACGTGCTGAAGAGGTTGTCGATGTTGTTTTGGTCGGTGTCCGGGGCTTGGACCAGGCGAAACAGGAAGCCCGGCGTGGTGGCGGCGCTCAGGGGCAGCGCCGCGGCGCTCGGCAGCGCCGTGTACGCCCCCACGACGAACTGCCACTGCACCCCCAGCGCCTCCAACGGCACCG
>JAJXTA010000378.1 GCA_021784265.1 bacterium
TTGGGAGAGATGGTATGAAGTTGGACATTGCTCATAACAGAAAGCGGCGAACCGGGGCAGGGACCGCGGCGCTGGCCCTCCTGCTGCTCAGCGGGAGCGGGACCACCGGCGCGCGCGCCGCCAGCGCGGCGTTGATCGGCTGGCCGGAGGAGGGCCTTCACGAAATGAATGGCGCCGACGCCTCGGTCTTCGTGTTGGCGCCCCCGTACAGCACCCTCGATGCCCAGTTGATGGTGAACGGCGCTTTGGTTAAGAGCCCCGCCGGCATCACGGTCACCTACCAAGCGGTGGCCGATGCCACCGGCTCGATTAACGCCACCTCTCAAGGGAAAGGCAACTTCTATGATTTCGCCCAGGAGCTCTACGGCCAGGCCCTGGGTCCCGATCAAGGCTTGGCGGGCTGCAATATGCCAGGGCCGGCGAACCAGCCGCAGCCCATGCGCTTCGATGCCACCCGCCACCTCTTCACTGCCCCCGGCATCCCGCTCACCCCCTACGATGATCAGGGACACCGCAATGAGTATCCGCTGATGCGGCTCATCGCCAAAGACCAGGCCGGCAACACACTGGCCACGACCGACGTCGCGCTGCCGGTGACCGATACGATGGATTGCCGGGCCTGCCACGCCTCCGGGAGCAGCCCGGACGCGCGGCCCATGGCCGGCTGGGTGTGGAATCCGGATCCGGAAGTGGACTACAAACTGAATATCCTCCGGTATCACGACGGGGTGCGGGCGGGCACTCGGGCCTATACGAACATCCTCCAGCAGGTCGGCTACGATCCGGCCGGGCTGTATGTGACGGTGACCCAGGATGCGCAGCCGGTGGTATGCACTCGGTGCCATACGTCCAACGCCGTGCCCGGGTCCGGCGCGCCGGGCATGCGGCCCTTCACCCAGCTTATTCACACCAAACACGCCTTTGTGACGCACCCGACGCTGGGCGTACCGTTGAACCAACTGAACAGTAGTGAGACCTGCTTCCAGTGTCATGCGGGGCCCAGCACCCGCTTTCTCAGCGGCGTGCATCACAATCTCGTCAACGCCGACGGCTCGCTGACGATGCAGTGCCAGAACTGTCACGGCGCGATGACGACCGTGGGCGCGCCGACGCGGCAGGGGTGGCTGCAAGAGCCCAACTGCCAAAGCTGCCACACGGGTACGGCGCTCCAGAACAATGGAGAGCTTCGCTACACGAATGTCTTCGTCACCAATACCGTGGCGCGCGTGGCGCTGAACACCACCTACGCCACGCAGCCGGATGTGCCGGCCGCCGGCCTCTCGCTCTTCCACGCCTCCGTGGGACATGGCGGCTTACAGTGTGCGGCGTGCCACGGAGCGGCTCACGCCGAGCTGCCCACGCTCCAGGCCAACGTGAACCTCCAGAGTCAGAACGCGCAGGGGCACCCCGGCGTCTTGGCGGATTGCACCGCCTGCCATGTGAGCATGCCGGCCAGCGTCAATGGCGGGCCGCACGGGCTGCATCCGGTCGGCGAGTTCTGGGTCCAGGCGCATGGGGAGGATGGTGTGGGCCGGGCTGGGTGCCAAGCCTGCCACGGCCTCGATTATCGCGGCACGGTCTTGGCCACGATGGCGGGCCCCCGCTCGATGAGCGGCGGCGCGACGAGCTTGTATTGGCAGGGCTTCGAGATAAGCTGTTACACCTGCCACAACGGGCCGGGCGGCGGGGACGGCGGTGGCGGCGCGCCGCCGCCGACGGTGGCCGACCGCTCGGCCGCCACCACCTCCGGCACGGCGGTCCCGATCACCCTGCAGGGCGCCGACCCCAGCGGGCTTGGTCTGGCCTTCCAAATCGTCTCGCAACCGGCGCACGGAACGGTCACGTGCCAGGGTAACGCGGCGACCTACTATCCGGCGAGCGGGTTCGTCGGCAACGATACCTTCACCTATGCCGCGTGGGATGGCTACATCGACTCGAACCTGGGGACGGTGACGGTCGCGACGGGAGCGGGGCACTGCGCCCTCTCCGCCAGCGCCACCGCCCCGGCCGCCGCCCTGCCCGGCGGGGTCGTCCCCTTCCGCGCCAGCGCGACGCTGGCGCCCTGCGCGGGCACAATCACCTATGATTGGGATTTCGGCGACGGCGCCCCGCATGGCACCGGGCCCCAAGTCATGCACGTCTATCCCGCGACCACCGACACCGACTACTCTTGGACCCTCACGGTCAACGGCAACGGCCAGACCCAGCTTGTGCAAGGCGTGGTCACGATCAGCCCCACGCTCGGGCCGCCGGTGCCGTTGACCCTCACTGGCCCGATCGACAACCTCACCGTTTCCTGGCCGGCCGATCACATCCCGGTGTCGCTAGAAACCAGCTATGACCTGACCCAACCGTATGGTTGGCAACCGGTACCGGACGTGCCGACTCTCCAGGGCTCGACCATGAGCTTGCCGCTCTACGCCGTGCCCGGCGCGCAGTACTTCCGGCTCCGGCGTGTCCCCTAACCGGTCCGCGCGCGCTTTCACTTGCTTGTCACCCGCAGTCACAAACGCCTATCGCTTCTATGAGCAGAATCCACCTCGAGAAACTTCCCGCTTTGGTGTTGGCCATTGGCCTGCAATTGGTGCCGGTGGCCCGCCTGGCCGTTGTCAACCCCGTCACTGCCCCGCCGGGCATCGCGGTGGTGTGCCGGTTACTCATCGGCGCCGCCGCCTTGCTGGGTGGGTATCATACCGTGTCAGGGGCCTCGGCGGCGATTGCCGGCCTGGCCAACACCAACCCCCGCGGGCCGGTCACCAGCAACGTCACGGCGACGGTCAGCACGGCGTTCAGTTACCGCATCATCGTGACCAATCCCGGCGTCAACCCCAGCCAGGCCTACTACAACGCCGCCCCCTTGCCACCCGGCTTGACCATCAACACCAACATCGGTGGCAATGGCCTCATTACCGGCACACCCACGACCGTTGGGGTGTATCCAGTCACTTTGACGGCGGGCAATGCCAACTCCCCCCTCGTGGTTTACTTTTCGGCCACTATTAACATTGTGCCCGCCGGCGCCTCACCGCCCACGATCACCACTCCGCCCACCAACCAGACGGCCTCCGTTGGTGGCACCGCGACCTTCAGCGTCGTCGCCGGTGGCATTGGGCCATTGGGCTACCAGTGGCGGTTTGGGAGTACGGCCATCGCCGCCGCCACCAACGCCACCCTCACCCTCTCGAATGTCCAGAGCGCCAACGCCGGCACCTACAGCGTCGTGGTCAGCAATGCCGGCGGGTCGGTCTCGGCCCAAGCCACCCTGACCGTCGGCAGCAGCGCTACGGCCCCGACGATCACGGCGCAGCCCCAGGATCAGATCGCCCGCAGCGGCACCAACGTCACTTTCACCGTCACCGCCACGGGAACCGGTTTGGCCTACCAATGGCAGTTCAATGGGACGAACCTCCCGGCGGCTACCGCCGCGTCACTGACGTTAACGAACGTGACGGCAGCTCAATCCGGGGCGTACGCGGTTCAGGTCAGCAGCAGCGCGGGGAGCGTGATGAGTCGCTCGGCCCGTCTGTTGGTGATTACCCTGCCGAATCCGAGCGCGGCTCCCACGCTTCATTTGGTGGCGGGTGCCGCGGCTTCCCTCGAGCTGTCGTTTGCGGCCACTGCTGGCTACGGCTACGTCGTGGAGTTCAACGACAACTTGGCAACGACCAACTGGGTCACCCTTACCAACTTCCCACCAGCCTTCACCGGCAGCACCATTACCTTGCCCCAACCCGCCACCACCGCCGTACGCGGCTTTTATCGCGTCAGTGTCACCGCTAACTAGACTCCCG
The DNA here is from genome assembly GCA_021784265.1 of bacterium. Classification (GTDB taxonomy): domain Bacteria; phylum Verrucomicrobiota; class Verrucomicrobiia; order Limisphaerales; family J093; genus JAJXTA01. Next base: position 3,792 of record JAJXTA010000378.1, read on the forward strand.
CGACCCTGGGGTGGCTCTAAAGTCCGCCGGTGGACAGCTCCGCCGGGTTAATGTGAGGCAAACGCCCTGATCCTCATGAAGTACTACGCCCTCGCCGCGCGTCAGCGGGACATCTCCCCGCCGCGACCGCCCCGCCGCCCCCCCGGCTGGCGGCGCCAGCCATTGGCCGTGGGCGTGGCCGTCGGACTCTACCTGTTGCCGCTGCATCGCGGCAGCGCCGAGGACTACGCGGACTATCGTTTCGAGAGCTACCAGGAAGACGCCGGCCGGATCGCGGTGGATACTCAATCCTGGCTCTTCGAGACCGGGCTGACCCCTTGGCTCTCCTTGAAGGGCACGGCGGTCTATGATGCCATCTCCGGCGCTACTCCCACAGGCGCCCCCACGCCGTCACAGGCCCAGACCATCATGCGCAACGCCCTGGGCTTTTCCGCCCCGGGCACGCCCGGGGATAACGTTCCGGTGACCCCGATGACGGACAAGCGCTGGGCTGGCTCGATGGACGCCGAACTCACCCTCGGGCCGCACCACCTCACGCCCGAGTTCTCCTATAGCTCCGAGCACGATTATCGCTCCGACGGCGCCGCGTTGAACTACTCGTTGGACCTGAATGGCAAGAACACCACGCTCAATGCCGGCTGGGCCCACGACTGGGACACGATCCTGCCCGCCACCGCCCCGTACCT
>JAJXTA010000379.1 GCA_021784265.1 bacterium
ATACACATAGCACCGGCGGTCCGCGCGGGAGGACCAGCGTCGGCGGTCGGGCAATCAACAGTGGCAACCCGCCGGGCGGCAGGCCGCTGGTGGTATGAAGGAGCCTCCCCATGAGAATGAAAGGAGGCCCAAACGGGCCGATCGGCGTGGTGATCGTGGCGGCCGACCCGGCGGTGCGGGCGGCGCTGGTGCAGCTCATCAGCCGGGAATCTGGCTTCTGTCTGCTGGGTGCGCACCGAGGGGGCGCGGAGGCCCTGCGCGATCTCTCCCGGCTCAAACCCAAGGTTGTGGTCCTCGGGTTGGGCCAGGGGCACGACGGCGCTAGCGATGCGCTAGGCGCAGCGACGAGCGCAGCGACGAGCGCGGCGGAGACGCTCAAAGTCGGAGTCGAGCAGATCGGCGTGTGCAAAGCCGTAACACCCAAGTCCCTGGTGCTGGTCCTGACGCCGTGTGGCGAGGGGGCACAGGTGTGGCGCTGCCTGGGCGCCCGTGCCGACGGTTGCTGCGTCCACCGCGATGGCTTGGCCAACATCCCGACGGCCATTACCGCTCTCGCCCAGCAGGGCTGGTATCTCTCCCCCGGAGCGGGCGCCGCGCTCGGCGCGCTCGCGCGCCGAAGTCCCGGTCCGGGCGGCGCGGTTGCCGCGCTTACGCCATTGGAGCAAGAGGTTATGGCGGGGCTCGTGACTCGCCGCGAGAAAGAAATCGCGGTCGCATTGGCACTCTCGTTCTCCACCGTCCATGGCCATGTCAAATCGATCTACCGCAAGTGGAACGTCCACAGCCGAGCGCAAGCGGTGCGGCTGTTTCTCGGCCGGACCTGAGTTCGGCCAACCCGCATAGGGAGCCGAGGCTGGCATGCCGTCTGCTTCATCCCCCCTATTTTGACCTAAATCTCAGGTGGACCGGCTACGTTTTTCTGGTAGAGTCGCACTTGAAATATGAGCCGCGAGTCATTCGGTCTGACCGCGAGAAACAAGGTCAGGGAGCGACGTTTTGCCGCTGGTGGTGGGTCAGCGGATCGGTGGCCGGGTCGATCACCGCGTGGCCTAAGTGTCACAAAGGCCTGCGGGCTGGCTCCTGCGCTGCCGAGGCCATGCCAACCTCGAGCACCCGTCCTTGGGGGTTCCCTCTCGCGAAGCCGAGCAAGCATGGGGCGCGAGCAAGGCTGCCGTCTCGAGTCAGCGCGTGCCTTCACCTTGGTTGAGGTCTTGATCGTCACTGGAATCATCGCCCTGCTTGCCTCGCTCCTCCTTCCTGCGCTTGCAGCCGCAAAGCGGCGCGGACGTGGTGTCGCTTGCCTTAGCAACGCCAAGGAACTCGTGACGGCTTGGATACTTTACGCCGACGATCACAGCACACTGCTGCCTCCCAACACGGATGGCGTCGATCACCTTCCGATAACCGCAAACTGGGTTGGAGGAACCACCCGGATTCCCACCGACATCACCAATACTGCGTTGTTGATGGACCCTTCGCGCACCCTGCTCGCCCCCTACTTGGGCGGTCCGCGCCTGTTCAAATGTCCCGGAGATCGGAGCCGCTTCGTCCGGAGTTACTCGATGAATTGTCGCCTGAATCCGACCAGGCCAACGGGTCTGCCAAGCTGGGTCGGGGGCGTTGGCACCAACTTCTTCGTCTTTCGGCGCACCGGGGATCTGCTGCGTCCAAGCGCGACCCTTGTCGTGCTGGATGAACGCCCGGATACCATTAACGACCCGTACTTTGCCATCGATATGAGCAACACCGGCACGCAGTCGGGCGAGGGCAGTCCAGACCCATTTTTCATGATTGATTATCCGGCGTCAAACCACGGTCGTGTCTCCTCCGTTTCGTTCGGCGATGGCCATGTCGAGCCGCACCGATGGCGCGAGAACACCACCTGTCCAGCGATGGGCACGGCGGAGCCCTCCCACACATCACCTTCCGACCTCGATGCCGCGTGGTTGCAAGACCACGCGACGCAGGCAGCCCATTGACCCATGTCACGCCCGCCGCCCATACCCCTCAGGCCGCCGCCCGGGCAGCTGGCACCCGGCCGCCCCAGCGACCGCGCGCTCGCGACGTTATTAGTCGTGGGGACAGTGGCGGTTTTCTGGCGCGTCACCACGTTCGGTTTTGTCGATTATGACGACCCGGTGTACGTTTACCAGAATCCCCACGTCTTGTCAGGCCTTTCGATCCCCTCAGTCATGTGGGCTTGGACGACCAGCTTGAATGGGATGTGGCATCCGGTGACGTGGCTCAGCTTCCTCGCCGAGGGAACGCTCTTTGGCGCCCGCCCGTCGTGCTACCACCTGACCAACCTGCTCCTGCACCTCGGCAATGTGCTGCTGCTGTACAGGCTGTTGCGGCGGTTGCTCCCGTTGCGCTGGCAGGCGTTTACTGTCGCGGCGCTTTTCGCTTGGCATCCACTCGCTGTCGAGAGCGTGGCGTGGATCGCGGAGAGGAAGGGGTTGCTGGGCAGCAGCTTCTATCTCCTCTGCCTGCTCAGCTACGTCAAGTATGCCCGCAACGGTGACCGCCGCCAATTCGTCTCTGCCCACCTGTTTTTCGCCTTAGGGCTGCTCTCGAAGCCGACCATGGTGGCTATGCCGCTACTACTTTGCCTGCTAGACTGGTGGCCACTGGAACGCTTCCGCCCGCGCACGCCGGGCACGGACTGGAGGGCTGCTCTACGATTGGCCAAGCCTTTGTTAGTGGAAAAGGTTGGCTTTGCCCTGCTGGCCATCATTCCCGTGCTTATGTGCTTTGAGACCGAACACATCGCGATTGAATATCCGGTGGCGTACCGTGTGGCAGGGCTGTTCTTCAGCTTGGTGGCGTACGTTGGCAAAGCTGTCTATCCTGTGCATCTGGCGGTTTTGTACCCACGCCCGGCCGAATGGAGCGGCCCACTCGTCGTTTGCTATTTCGCCGGCGCTTTCGTGGTGACGCTCTTTGCTGTTACCCAGGCGCGGCGAAGGCCTTGGGTTCTCGTCTGTTGGCTATGGTACGTGCTCAGCTTGTTGCCGGTAACCGGCATCGTGCCGATCGGCCGTCACCTGCTCGCGGACCGCTACGCGTACCTCCCTCTGGTGGGGATGTACGTGCTAGCCACATGCCTGGCCGCCGAGGCGCTTTCTGTGGTACAAAGCCGATACCTCCGTGGGCTGGCGGGCATCGTCGGAGCGGCGGTGTTGGGCTCATTGGCGTACTCAGCCAGCGTAGCCGCATCCTGCTGGGCGAGCCCAGGAACCCTGTGGGCCCAGGCGATCGGGGCGACGCGCGACAACGCCGTCGCCTGCCTCAACCTCGGCGCCTTTTACTTTCAACACGGCCCACGGAGGAGAGCGGTTCATCTTTTCCAAGAAGCGGTACGGTGCGATGGAACGCTCACGGAGGGGTATTTGGACCTCGCGGCGACTTCCGCGGCGGCAGGGTCCGAGCGGCGGCCGAGGGTTTACTACGAGATGGCGGCTCGCTCGGCGCCGGAGAACCCGGCGGTTCAGGATCGGTTCGCGCGCGCTGTGCTCGAAGGATCGCGGCCGGACTCGCGCTGGCTCCGCAGAGCGGCGATGCTCTCGGCGCGTGCTTGTCAGGGGAACGGTGCGTCTCAGCCCGTATTTCTGCGCACACTGATGCGGGTCTTGGCGGCGCAAGGCAACGTGCGGGAGGCGGCCCGGCTCGGGGCCCGTGCCGCAGAACTGTCATTGGCCTCCGGCAATGTCGCTTTGTACGAGGCGATCACCAATGATCTCTCTGCCGCCGCCGCCGTGCAGCCAAGGTAGAATCTCCGGCCACCTATGAACCACCCCAACACGCCGCTCTCTTGCGGCACCATGAAATGGCGGCGCGGTGACCTCCCGAGGATCTGTCTCTTCGTCGCGGCAGTAGCCGTCGGAGCCATTCGAGCGGCGGAGGCGCCAACGCCAACCCGTGCTCAGCAGCTACAGGAGTTCATCAGTCATCCGCCCGCCGCAGTCGAGGTCCTCTTCGACCACTACCCGCTTAACTTGGGGAGTGGGCCGCACAAGAAAGGCGCGCCCGTCGCCGCCAGTCGGTACCTCGGTCGCTGGCAGAGCGGGGCGTTTAGCGTCCATGAAATCCCCGCGACAGAAGAGGTGCCCGCTGACCCCGCCCTGGTCCCGATGGCGAATGGCTGGGGACGGTATAGCAACACATTTTGGAACTATGAGGGGCGCAGCGGGATCAACTGGTACTTTCGGAATCGCAGGTCCTGGGAACATGAAGACCGCAACGGTCCCCTTCGGAGCGGGGTGAGCATGCTGGATTTCCTGGGGGCGGTCCTGAACGGGGGCCAGATGAATTGCGCGATAGGCGGCATCGTTTGGAGCAACAACAGCTTCTCCGCGACATCCGTGTTCCCGCCTCTGGGTGGGGGCGAACCAACCCACTTCTTCGGCACGATGACCCTGGACCGGGAGGGCAATCCCACGGGTATCGACCTGCAGTGTCGCGCCCAAGGGACCACC
>JAJXTA010000380.1 GCA_021784265.1 bacterium
GGAATGGTTTTGAAGGAGGTCCCGGATGGCGTCGTCGGCCGGGGGCTGCGGCTGAGCCGGCTCGGCTTCAGTCTCACCGGCAGCTATCTGGGTTACCAGATGCAGAACCTCTGGCTGGGGGAAGTGGACCGCAAGGAGCGCCGGCGCCGCTTCAACCAGCGCGCCTCGCGCCGCCTCCGCCAGGAGTTGGCCACGCTCCGCGGTCCGGTGATGAAATTGGGCCAACTCCTCAGCCAGCAGACCCACGCCCTCGCCCCCGAGGTCATCGAGGAATTGGCCCACCTCCAAATGCGCGCCCCCGGCATGCATCCCACGCTGGCCCGCGCCCAATTCAAGGCCGCCTGCGGGCGGTACCCGGAGGAGGCCTTCCGTTCCTTCGAGCCCGTGCCTATGGCCGCGGCCTCCCTCGGGCAGGTGCATCGGGCCGTCACGCACCGGGGCGAAACGGTCGCGGTCAAAATCCAATACCCCGCCATGCGCGCGGCCATCGAAAGCGATTTCCGCCTGCTCCGCTCCGCCACTTTCCCCGGGCGGCTCACCGGCCATTTCCCGCCGGCCATCCTGGATGAGATTCAACGCGGTTTCCTCGAGGAAACGGATTACGTGCACGAAGGCCACAACCTCGAGTTCCTCCGGGAACAATTGGCCGGCTTCGCCTACCTGACGATTCCCCAAGTCGATTGGGCGTGGACGACCGAGCGGGTCCTGACCATGTCTTTTGTGACCGGCCTGCCCCTGGAGGAGTTTCTGAAACAGCGACCTCCGGCGGCGGTGCGGGACCTCCTCGGCCGCCGGCTCGTCGAGCTCTACCAATTCCAACTTCAGTGGGCCCGCGCGCTGCATGCCGACCAGCATCCCGGCAATTTCCTGCTCCATTCCGACGGGCGCATTGGGATGGTGGACTTCGGTTGTGTAAAGCGCCTCTCGTTCGACGCGGGGGAACTGGTGCGCCTTTGTATTCAGCGGGCTTGGCGCCAGCACGAGGCCGCGGGCCGACGTGTCGCCGAGCTGATCTGGGGCCCGGCCGTCCCGTGGCCGAAGGCGCGCCGGATGTTTCCCGGCTTGGACGAGTTCGCCGACACCCTTTTCCCCATGGTCGATGGTACCGCTGTGGCCGTGGACTTCGGCCAACCGCGGGTCCTGGAGATCGTGGGGCGGGTCTTGGGCCAAGCGGTCCGGAACAAGCTGACCAACCCCGAATTCGCCTTTGTGTCCCGGGCCGACCTCGGCCTGTACACCCTGCTGCACCAACTACGGGCGCGGGTGAACGTGGTGGAAGCCTGGCGCGGCGTTCAGGCGCTCGAGCCGCGGGCCTGGCGCGGCCCCCGGGCCGCCCCGGCTCCGTCCGCTCAGAGCAGCTCTTGAATCACCGCCGCGGCCTGCGCGGGGCTCACCCCCAGCGGGCGGAAGGCCAACGGCCCGCCGTCGGCCAACACCGGCTCCAGCTCATCCAGGGCCGGCAGGTCGGTGCGTTTCCAGAACAGGCCGATGGGGATCTCTTCGCCCCATTCGTAGCCCCGCTGGATGGCGCTGGCAAAATCACTCGCATCATGCCCTTGTTCCTCGAGCAGGCGGACGCGCTGAGTGAAGAACTGGTAGGTGTTATCCTTGTTATAAGTCACGCACGGGCTGAAGACATCGACCAGGGAAAAGCCGCGATGCTGGATCGCCCCCTTGAGCAGCTCGACCAGGTGCTTTTGCTTGCCGCTGAAGCCGCGCGCCACATAGGTCGCGCCCCCCACGATGGCCAGGGGGATCGGGTTGATGGGATTCTCGACGTTGCCGTAGGGGGTGCTCTTGGTCTTCATCCCCTTGACGCTGGTCGGGGAAGTCTGCCCGGTCGTCAACCCGTAGATCTGATTATCCATCACAATATAGGTGAGGTCTACGTTGCGGCGCATGGTATGGAGGAAATGGTTGCCGCCGATGCCATAACCGTCCCCATCGCCGCCGGTGCAGATCACGGTGAGGTCGTGGTTGGCGAGCTTGGCGCCCGTGGCCACCGCCAGCGCCCGCCCGTGCAGGGTGTGCATGCCGTAGGTGTTGATGAAGCCCGGGAGGTTGGACGAACAGCCGATCCCGCTGATCACCAGCACCTGATGCGGCGCCAGCCCCAACTCGAACAAGGCCGTTTGCAGGGCGTTGAGCACCGAAAAATCCCCGCAGCCCGGACACCAGTCCGGATGCACTTTGAACTTGTAGGACTCCTTGGTGGGCGCGGCCGCGGCTGGCGGCACGACGGCTTCTTCAATCACAGTACTCATAAGAACAACGACGGGTGCGTTAGACCAAAATCTCGTGCCGCGGCACCGACAGGGCGGTGGCCCCGGCCAACTGTTCCTTGACGGCGTGGACCAGATGATGAGGCATGAACGGTTCCCCATCGTACTTGCGGATGTGTCCGTGGGCGGCAAACCCCGTTTCCGACCGCAAATAGCGGGCGAACTGGCCGGAGTAATTGTTCTCGACGATGATGACCCGCTGGGCGCGCGTCAGGAGGCGGGTGACCGCCTCCGTATGGAACGGCACCAGCCACTTGATCGCCAACTGATTGGCCACGATCCCTTCCTCCGCCGCCAGCTTCTCGACCGCTTCCCGGATGACCCCTTCGGTCGAGCCCCAGCCCACCAGGGTGACTTGGGCCGTCTCCGGGCCGACCAACCGCGGGGCGGGGATCAGGGCCAAGGCCGCCGCCAGCTTGCGCCCCCGCTTCTCGACCATCGCCTGCCGCTTGTGGGGGTTGGTGAACTCATCGCTGATGAGCGTGCCGTCCTCGTCGTGCTCGTCGGTGGCCGCCACGTGGATATGGCCCGGCACCCCGGGGACCGCTCGCGGCGAGATGCCGCTCGGGGTGAGCCGATAGCGGAGATAGGCGCGGTCATTGGCGCCGCCAAAGGGATTAGCCGCGCCCCCGTTGCCGTTGGGGAAGATGATCTCCCCACGCTCGATCGGCACGTTGAAGTTCAGGTCCGCCGGGTCCACGCTGGCCGTGCCTTCCGACAACATCAGATCGGAGAGCACCAGCCCGGGACACTGAAATCGGTCGCACAGGTTGAACAGCTCCGGGACGGTGGTGAAGAGGTCCAGTTGCGTGGTGGGCGCCACGATAAACCGAGGATAATCCCCTTGCCCGGCCCCGAGGGCTTGCCACAGGTCGCCTTGCTCGGTCTTGGTGGGCACGCCCGTCGCGGGGCCGGCGCGCTGCACATCGATGCACACCAAGGGCGTCTCGAGCATCCCCGCCATCCCCACCGCCTCGGTCATCAGCGCGAACCCGCCGCCGGAGGTGGCGCACATCGCGCGGCAGCCGGCGTGGGCGGCGCCCACGAGCATGTTCATGACCCCGATCTCGTCCTCGACCTGCCGGACCATGATGCCCAACTGCCGGGCGTGGCGGGCCATCCACATGAGCACGCCCGTCGAGGGGCTCATCGGGTAGGCCGCGTAAAACTTGACCCCGGCGGCGGCGCCACCCATCCCCAGCGCCTCGTTGCCGGTCAGAATCCCCAGCGGCGTGGCCAGCTTGGGTGCGCGGAACGGGAAGGCGTGGAAGTTGGTCGCCGCATAATCGTAGCCGGCGCGGGCAAAGCCGACATTCTGCTTCACCACCGCCTCGCCTTTGCGCTCGAATTGCTTGGTCAGCGAGGCCTCCAGGGGCTCAAACTCGATCCCCAGCATCTGGAGCGTGGCCGCCACCGCGACCGTGTTGGCCGCCAGCTTGTCGCCGGCCGTCAGTTGCTTGACCGGCAGCGGACACAACCGCACCTCGGCGGGCGCCGCGCCGGGTTTGATCTTGTCCACGTCAAACACGACTCGCGACCCGGCGTCCATCCGCCCCAGGTGCCGGTCCATCGTGTCTTGGTTCAACGGAATCAGCACGTCCAGCCGGTCCCCCATGCTGCGCACGGGGTGATCGCCGGCGCGGATGGTCAGAAAGGTGTGCCCGCCCCGGATGATCGATTGGTAGGCGTTGTAGGCGTTGAGGTGCAGCCCCCGGCGGGCAAAGATGCGGGCCAGAATGTTGCCCGGGGTAGCTATCCCCTGGCCGGCTTCGCCCCCGATGCCGATTGCAAAGTCTATATTCGCCATGATCCAACTCTTAGTAAGACGCGCTTCAAATATGCCCGCCACCGGCAACACCGGGGTGGGTGATGGGCAACGTAGTGTGCGCCGCCCCCCTCCGCAAGAAATTTAATGTAATCCATCAGCGTCTCCCCTCAACGCCCGCGGCGGCCCCCCGGCCCGCCTCCCAAACCCACACCGCCAGACCAGGCTGGGCGCGGCCTCGCCCGCGTGGCATAGTCTCCTCATGCAACGGCTTCGACCCCTGGACCGCGCCCAGCCCGTTTGGACGCGCGGTGGCGACGCGCGCACGACGCCGCCAAGCCCGCTGGCAGGCGCGGGGCGCCGCCCGGCTCCCGGCGGGCTGCCGCGGCCCCGCTTCCCGTGGTGACGACGCCGCCCACGCCCAAA
>JAJXTA010000381.1 GCA_021784265.1 bacterium
CGCGTTCTGCGCCCGGACCGTGACATCGTCGGGGGTGCCGATGATCCCGTCGGTCCAGGAATCCATGGTCGCCCAGGTGACGCGGTAACCGTGGCCGAACCGGGTTTTGTGGAGCCAATCGAGGCCCCACTTGGCTTCGCGGAGAAGCGCGTCGCGCAACCGAACAGTCTCAGGGTCGGGCGCCGCCGCCAGGCGCTCAGCCAGATGGAGCATGGCGTAGGTGGCTTCGGCGGTATTCACAAACCCCTGCGACAGGTCGCCGGCGTCGTGCCAGCCGCCGTTGATGACGATGCGTTGGTCGCCGTGGGCGACCTGCCAGTCCCGGTGGCAGGCGTCGTGGATGCCGGGCACCGCGGTGCCGCAGCGCTGGCAGTAGAACAGGTTCAACTCCGCCGCGATGGTGTCGCGCCAGACCGCGGAGGTGATCGGGAACGGCGGCGTGCGGAGCGCGCCCGCCTCGAGGACATAGGTGCCGGACTGAACTACGTCGGAAAAATCGAGCCGCTGGAATTCGCCGACCGGCGTGGCCACCCGCTCGAGGGGCTTCCGCAGCACGACCCGCCCCGTTGCGGCGTCCAGGAGACGGAACTGCCGCCCCGACAACCCGCTCGCCAAGGCCACCTTCCCCCCCTGGGGCAGGTACCCCACGTGGCTATACGCCAGCGCCCCGGGCGCGACCTGCCAGCCGACAAAGGGGTCGGCTTCGACCCGCTGCAGCTCCAGGTGATCCAGGTCGAAGCAGACGCGGTTGGTGGCTTCGGGTTCGTTGCCCTGGAGCCGATAAACGAAATCCAGCGCCCGCACCCGGCGGCGATCCAGGTGGGGAATCTCCCACACCACGTGGTTCCATTGCCCGTTCTTTAGCAAAACAAAATTGAGCGCGCCGTGCGTGTAACTCCAACGCTCGCTCCCCTCGGCCGCGAACCTGAGCAGGAGCGAAACCGTCTTGAACCCGGGCAGCGTGGGATAAACCCAGACGGAGAGGCGGTTGTAACCGGTCCAATCCTCGTCGGCAAAGGTCCGGCGCAGACCCGCCTCGGCGAAGGGCCGCCCGAGAACCGGGCCCGGCTTGTCCGTCTTGGTGGGGGAGGTCAGCCGGATCGATTGTCGCCCGTCGCGCGCCCGGTCGGTGGTGAAGCTCAGCTCCCCCGGGCCGAAATGGGTCCAGGTGGCGGGCGATTCCATATCGTCCAGGAGTCGGGTGGCTAACACCGGTTTGGCCAGCCGCCGCGCCTCGGCGCTGTCGGCTTCGCGCACCGGCGAGGGAAAGGGCTGAGCGAGCGCGCTCGCCGGTGGGACCGGCAGCAGCAGCAAGAACAGGAGGATGCGGCGAAGGCCGTGGAAGGGGTTCATATCGATGGTTGCGAAGGTGGCTGGGCCGGCCCCGCTCTCAGGGGGCGAACGTGAGCGGGCGATGGGCCATGCCAGCGGCGAGTCCTTTCGTGGGAAACAATCAACGGTCGCGGGTGATGATGCCCCCCGGTTGGCGTGGCTGCAACCCCATTGCGCAAGCTTGCGGCTGGCAGGGGCGCTTTCCACCCGCGACGCGGAAAAGGTGGCTCGCGACCGATCTCCGTCACCGCGCCCCCCCCCGCTCTCCGCGTTCGCGGCTCTGTCGCCCGTGACGTTGCAGGCTTGCCCACCGCCGGTAGGGCGCACACTCCGTGCGCGCCGGGGTCGTTGATCGGTGCCCTCAGCTTTTGACCCCGCGCAAGTCGGGTTCGAGGACCTTGGCCTCTTTGAGCAAGGCATCCCAACTCAATTCGCCGCCCCGATAACCCGCTTCGCGGCCGAGGATGGCGGTCAAGGTCGAGCGCACCGACGGGGCCACGGTCGGGTTGGCGACATTGCCCGTGGTGATGAACTGGTGGAATTCGCGGATATTGGTCTGCACGCCGGTAGTGTAGAGATTGCCGACGTTGCCGCCCGGGAAGGGTTCGTTGCCACGGATGAAGACGTTGCCGAAGTAATCGGTATCAATAACTCCCTCCGCCCCGAAGACACGGCAGCGGATTTCGTCTTTGACCTCGGGGATCGACTGAATACAGGCGAAGGCCAGGGAGACGTCGTTGGGGAACCAATACGTCACGGCGAAGTGGTCCATGATGCTGCCTTGGGGACGCACTTTGCGGCCCGCCACGCCGGCCGCCCGCAGGGGGGCGGCGTCGAGGATCCAGGTGGCCACATCCAGGGCGTGGACGCTCTGCTCGACAATGAAATCGCCGGAGAGCGGGAGGACGTAATACCACTGGCGCAGGCGCTGCTCGGGGTCGGCGGGGGGTAGGCCGCGGCCGCCCCCGGCCCAGGGATAGCTGGCCTCGCCCAGCACCAGCGGGCCGAGGTCGCCTTTGCGGACGCGCCGCAGGGCTTCCCGATAGAGGTCGTTAGCACGGGTCTGGAAGTCCACCAGGAAGACCAAGTTCTTGGCAGTAGCCTGCTGGCCGGCCTGGGCAATCTTCAGGCAGCCGGGCACATCGACGCCTACCGGCTTGGCCAGGTACACGTGTTTGCCGGCCTCGACCGCGGCGGCGGCGTGGATCGGGTGGAAGTAGGGTGGCGTCTCGATGACGACGGCATCGAGCGGGCTCGCCAGCAACCGTTGGTAGGCGGACAATCCGGTGTAGCGCCGGTCGGCCGCGATCTGAAAGCGGTCACCGACGGCGGCCACGCGGTCCGGGAAGTAATCGGCACAGGCCACCCAGCGGTAGCCGCCGTTGGCGGCGAAGAGTTGGGCGATCCAGGAGCCGCGGCCGCCGCAGCCGATCAGACCGAGGGCGACTTGGGAGTTGGCTTCGGCACCGAAGACCCCTTTGGGCTGAAGCAGGAGCAGGGTGGTGGCCGCGCCGCCCCGGGCCAGAAATGCGCGGCGGGGTTGGCGGGGAAGTCCGGAAGTCGAGTTCATGAGGGCAGGGGCGGTTATTTGAAGGGTTGAGTGACCGACCAGTGGGTGTGAATGATCCGCCAGCCGGGCGGATCTTTGCGATAAACCTCAGTGCAATTCCAGCGCGGGTATCGTTCGTTGCCATGCGAGACGAAGTTGTAGGTCAGGACTGCCACCTGGCCGGTGACCTGCACCTTGGGATCAAGCATGTTGAAGGTGGGTATGTTGACTTGGCCACGCAGCCCTTCGTAGAGCCGCGTCAGGGCCGCCAGCCCGTCCAGCCGCCGTGGGACGGAGGCGTCGTAGTAGGAGATATCCGGGGCGGAGATGTCCAGGAAGCCCGACGGGTCGCCTTTGGTCCAGCGGTCCAAGGCGGCGCGCTCCAGGGCGATGATGGTTAAGGCCGCCTTTTGTTCCTCGGCGACGAGGCTGGCTTCCGAGCGCTTGCGGTTGGTGGCGGTGGCGTCGGCTCGCGGGCTGGAGAGGCCAGGGAGGGCGCTGTCGGCGGGCGGTGGCGCTTGGGGCGGGACCGTGCGCCTCTCGGTCACGCACCCGGTGAGGGTGAGGACCGCGGCCGCGGTCCCCAGACAGAGGTTGAGGCGGTTCATCGTGGATCAGGCGCGGGCGGGCCGGCGCCGGAGGGACGCCAGCAGGTCGCGCATGAACTTGACGCTGGCGGCGGTATTCTCGTCGGAGCCGTGGCATTCAATCGAGACCGCGCCACTCCAGCCGCTCTGGTGGAGATAGGCCAGGCACCGCCGGATGTTGTCCGCGTTCACGCCGCCGCCGACGGGGACCACGGAGCTGCCGATCCCAGTCTCCTCGCCGCGCGCCGCCGCAGCCAGCTCGGCGCTCACGTCCTTGATGTGGCAATGGGTGAGGTAACGCCGCAGGGCCTTGAGGTAGGCCAGGGGATCATGGCCGGCGATGAACGTGTTGCCGGTGTCGAAGTTCAGGCGGAGATACTCGGAATCAAAGTGTTTGAAGAGCCGCCGCATGAACTCGAGGTTGTTGGTGTAGGGGCCGTGCGGTTCGACATTGATGATTACCCCGTAGTCTTCCGCCCAGTCCAGGCACTGGCGGTAGTTCTCGCAGGTGAGGCGAAACACTTCCTCGACCGTCAGCCCGGGCGTCTCGAAGGCGCCATCGACCGTGTCCACCATCGGGCAGCCCAATTCGGCGGCGAACCGGAGGGTCTGCTGGACATACTGCACCCCGAAACTGGCGCCGGTGGGGCCCATCATCGGGTAGGAGCCGTCGATCTGGGAAACCGAGAGCCCCCGCTTCTCCAGCCACCGGCGCAAGGCGCGGGGATTGCTCTGGAGCGAGACCCCGGGATAATAACCCAGCGCTTGGATGAAGTTCTGCCCGTGGATGACAGCGAATTCGACATGTTTCAGCCCGGTACCCACGATCTTGTCGATCGCGGCCTCGAAGCTCTGGCTGAGGGGACGCCAGTTGTCGGTGTGGAGGCCCAGGTAAATCATGGCAGGAGTATCCCCGAAGCCCTGGCCCTGTCAACCGTTGGGCGCGGCAGCCATTTTCCCGGACTTGAGGAAAGACAGGCCAGCGTTCCAATTGCAATCATG
>JAJXTA010000382.1 GCA_021784265.1 bacterium
TTCCTGCCTTATTACGTGGACCAGATCAATGCCTACATGGCCCAGGGCGACACGGGCGAACAGGTGACGGTGATACCTGAACCCGCGACGCTGGGCCTGCTGATCGTCGGCGGGCTGCTCCTTCCGGGGGGCCGGCGGCGGGCCGCGGGGTCGCGCTGGGCGTTGATGGAAAAGGGAGTCTGAAGAGAGCTGGCACCATGCGACGTTACGCCCATCACGGTTTTACGCTGATCGAGCTTTTGGTGGTGATCTCCATCATCGCCCTGCTCATCTCCCTGCTGATGCCGGCCCTGCAAAAGGCGCGCGTGGCGGCCCAGTGCATTACCTGCCTGGCCAATGAGCACCAGATCGGCATGGCCCTGACCAACTACGCCGGGGATCACGCGGATTACCTGCCGTACAACTTGGGGTGGCCACCACCACCCGAACCCAGTGGCATCCATTATTGGTGGGATTGGCTCGGCCTCAATAACAGTTACTACCTGCCCTACGTTCCGACCCAATATGCCGGCACGGTCTGGACCTGCCCTCTGGCCAACCAGCAGGCGCCTGCCCCGCATTGCCTGCTGCCCGGACGGTGGAGTTGCCACTATGGTCTGAACGACTACCTGTCGGGCATGAGGGTTCAAAATGGAACCTTCTCGCAACCCATGCGAAGACTTTCCGACGCTGGTTCGTCGTCCACCGTCTTGATCGGGGACGGGTACTTGTACACAGGCACCAACGGCTACAACGGGCAAAGCTATTTCGGCACCACCATCAACGACCGCTACGGCCCGGGCTGGGGCCCCTTGGCGCCCTGGCCGGTCGATGTAACCACCGGCCAGATCATCCTGCACAATGGCGTGGTGAACGTGACCTGTGTGGATGGCCACGGCGAAGCGCTGTCCGGCCCCTGGGGCACGCACGAGTTGTATGAGCGCTTCCGCCGGGCGGATATGCCGTAACCACACTTCGCAGGAGGAATTGGGGGTGGCCGGGAGCAACCGCATGGAGCGCGGCCCGGCGGCACCTGGGGCGCACCCCACCGCCGTACCATAAAGCATGTATATTATATTTGATTAATATTTATTGCTTAATTAAGAGGGGATTTTCATCCTTGTCCGTTTTCGGTGTTCCTGATCGATCTCCAAGGCCACCATGTTGACGATCTGCTTCCCAAAATATCTTTAAACAGTGTGCTATAAATTATACGTATTTGTATTTCAGATAGTTAACAATATATCGCCGGACAATTAAGGTCCGGTCGAGCAGGCGGTAAGGTCCGGCGGATTTTGACCAAAAGGACCTAATTCTATTGACCCGTCAGGAAAGTGTGGTATTCTATGAACGTTACCTATTAGACAACGTTCATAGATTGTGGGTCGCACCGAGCATGGCCTCACTTCGGGACATTGCAGAGCAGGTCGGCGTGTCGGTGAACACCGTATCGCGCGTGTTTAACGGCAAGACGAAGGAACGCTGGTCGCGCGTGGCGCGTCAGGCGGAGGAAATCCGCCGCGTTGCCAAAGAATTAGGTTATCGGCCCACCACCGCCGCCCGCGCCGTGCGCACCGGGCGGACCGGCTTCCTGGGCATGATTCACAGCCCCGAGCCGGCGTACTCGGTGCGCAACCCGGCGTTTGACTACGGGGTGGAGCAGGAGTTGCACGCCCGCGGGCTGTGTCTGGTGCACGACCTCATAGACGGGCCGCTGCGGCAGGGGGACCAGGATGCCCAACTGCCGCAGATCGTGCGCGAGAACACCGTGGACGGCCTCTTGATCAACTATGCCTACGGCACGCCCCCGGCCCTGCGCGAGGTGCTGGATCGCTGCCACATTCCCGCGATCTGGATCAACCGCAAACGCGACAGCAATTGCGTGCGGCCCAACGACCTCGGGGCTGCGCTGGCAGCGACCCGCTACCTGATTGAACAAGGCCACACCCGCATCGGTCTGGTCATGTTGCCCGCTCAGCCGCTCCAGGTCGAGCGCCACTACAGCGTGGGCGATCGCCGGGCCGGCCATGAACAAGCGATGCGTGAGGCGGGCCGGACACCGCGGGTGTTCGAGTTGCCGCCGGTGCCGGCGGACTTCAACCAACGGGTTGGGCACCTGCTGCGCTGCTATGTGCAGTTGCTGCGGCAGGCGGATCGTCCCTCGGCGGTGCTCTGCCTGGATGGCGGGCGGGAGATGTGCCATGCGGCGGCCTTGGCGGGTTTGCGCGTGCCCCAGGACCTGTCGGTGATGACTTTTGACAATGAAGCCGATGCCGATGAGCGCGTGGGTGTGGATCGCGTGCTGGTGCGCTACTGGGGGATGGGCCGGGTGGCCATCCGCGAATTGTGCGCCCTGATGGACCGGCCGGAGATCCCCCGCCGTCCGGTGCTCATTCCCTTGGAATTCCACCGGACGGGCACGGTGTCCCGGCCGCAGGTATCGAGTGCAAGTTAACCCTTTTCTTAAGGAGGATTCACCATGCGTACGACCCGTCTGACCCTCACCTTGGCAACCCTGAGCACTTTGGTTCTGGCCGGACCGGCTGGGGCGAACACGTGGACCACGAGCAACTGGACGCAGGGCATCGCAGGCGACTACAACTGGGGCGATACCGCCAACTGGGACGCCAATGGCGTGCCCGACGGCAGCGCGGATGCCGCGAGTTTCACCAGCAACACCGGCTTTCTCGCCACCGGCGCCTTCAACCTGAACGTGGGCTCGCCCATTACTTTGGCGGCCCTGTACAGCAATAAAACTACAGGAGTGAACTCCAGTGCCGCCATCACCCTGAGCGGCAGTGACATCACATTCAACAACACCACCACGAATAACGCCGGCAACAACAACTACGACCGGCCGCTCATTCAGGTTCTCTCGCAGGCGCCGTCGCTGATCATCAACAACAACGTCACCAACCTTGATTCGCTTCCCATGACCTTTTCCGGATATGGCAGCCTGAAAGTCAACGGAGCGATCACCAGCGCGACCGGCATCGCCGTCCCCGTCGGCGGGGTGTGGCTGGGAAGTGCGAGCAACAGCATCTCCGGCGTGACCCTCTCGGGCGGGCAGAGTGCCAGCCTTGTTGCGGCCAACACCGGCGCCTTCGGCGGCATCACCGGCACGCTCAGTTTCGCTGCCGCCTGGGGCGGCAACCTGATAACCGCTGTGACCGGCACCACCACATTCGGCGCTGCCTTGGATCTGGGCGATTCCACCTACACCGCGTCAAATCAGACAGGGGCCATCTCCTTTAACTCCTTCGGAAGTGGCAGTGTCCTGGACATCACCACCAATTCCATCATCAATACTGGCGGGACGGGAAACATTAATATCAACCGGGCAGCGAATGCGAGTGGCGTTGGATCGACGAAATTCTCCGGCACAGGATTCACCATTGCCAAGAACGTGGTCGGCGGAGTCAACACGGCCGGTCTGGAATTCGCTCCGGCCAGCGGCACACAGACCTGGTCGGGCAATATCACGGGATTTGGTGGTTCGAGTGTCACCAAGAGCGGCAACGGCACGGTCATCCTGAGCGGCAGCAACAACTATTCCGTGCAAACCCATATCACCGGCGGCACCTTGCTGGTCAATGGCACCAATTCTTCCCCTGGGGGTGGCATGAATAATGTGGCCACCGGCAACTTCCAGGTGGAAAGCGGCGCGACCCTGGGGGGTACGGGGCGCATCGCGGTGTCGACGACAAACATCGGGTCCACCAGCAACAATGCCATCCTCGTAACCTCCGGCGGAACTCTGTCGCCGGGAAGCAACGGCATCGGCACGATCACGCTCGACGCCACCGGCTTCCAGCCCGTCAGCGGCAGCGGCGTGAACCATTACCTGAACATGGCCAGCGGCGCGGCCTTCAACTTCGACCTCGATGGCAGCGGCGGCACCCCAGACCAGATTGCTCTGTGGAGCTACCGCAACTCCGGCAACCGGTCCGACCTGTTCCTCAATAGCAACGCCCTCAACCTCGACCTGGTCGGCACGCAGACCCCCGGCACCTACACCGTCAACCTGATCAACTTCTACAGCGACAGCGGGCTGACGGCCACCGCTTCGGGCCTCAGCAGCGGCCTGAGCTTGGGCACGCTGGGAGCCGGCATCGAATCGGCCAGCATCCTCTATAACACGGACTCGATCGGCCTCCAGTACACCGTGGCCGCCATCCCCGAACCCGCCTCGCTGGCCCTCCTGGCCGTGGGCGGGCTGCTCATGGTGCCGCGCAAGCGGCGGCCATGAAAGGGAACCTTCTTCTGCGCTGCCGCCGCCGGACGGCGGGGCGGCGCTTTGTCGGGTGTCGCTGGTTTCGGGGCGGGGAACGGGAGAGGGTTCGGAGCCCCGAATCATGAAACGCCGCAAGGTCCGCCATGGTTTCATCTCTGTAGGGGCTGCTAGTCAAGAGCAGTGGCGCACGATGTCTAGTCTTTCTGCATTTTCTGTTCTCCGGGGGTTGCTGGAGGCCTTGGG
>JAJXTA010000383.1 GCA_021784265.1 bacterium
CTGGCAGGAAGGACGAAGTTGCTCAAGTTCGTTGCCAGCGGGAGATTGGTCTGCTGGGCAACGTCGTAACGGTAGGGACCCGCCTGGCCCAGAAACCAGACTTGCGGCCCGGGCGTGATGGCCACGAGCCGCGCCAAGCCAGACCCGGTCGTCGGGTAGGTCGGCGGCGCCTCGACCGTCGTTCCGGCCTGCAGGTCGCGGACAAACACGCCCACCCCGTAGAAGGCGGTGTTGCTGAGCAGGTTCGGCGCCCCGCTCACGAAGGCGACATAGCGGCCATCGGCGCTGATGACCGGTGGCGTGGTCCCGACCAGCGGAGCGCCGTAGCGCTCGGCGAGCCCGCTGGCGCTGGTCCCGGCGGCGTTGACACTCACGAGCAGGTTGCTCCCCTGCCGCATGTCCCGGACATAGACGTCCTCGACCGCGTTGGTGTCCAGGCCGGGCGCAACCAGATCGGTGGCGCGGCTGACAAAGACCACAAAGTGAGCATCGGGCGTCACGCTGGCCCAGCCCGACGCCGCGTTGGCCGGACCGGTGCCCGCCTGATTCATGCTCACCAGGAGGTTGGTTCCCGTCAGCCGGTCGTGAAGGAAGAGGTTCCGCCAGCCGTTGGTCACTCCCGGCGCCAAATCGGGACTGAGACTGCTGAACAAGATAAAGCGCCCGTCGGCACTGATCCCGTCCACGGCCAGCGTCCCACCCTTGCGGGCGGTCACCGGCTTGAGGGCCGGCGCCCGCGCGGAGATCAACGCCACCCCTGAGGCCGCGGTATCCCGCACGAAGACCTGCGCGGCGTCGTTCAAGGTGTTGGTCGTCAGCTCCGCGCCCTGCCCTTCGAAGGCCACCACCGCGCCGTTGGTGCTCAGGGCCGGATAGAGGCAGTCGGCTTGGCTCCCGGCGCCGACGGGAGTGGCGCTGGCCAGCCGCGTGACGCCGGACGCCAAGTCGCGCACATAGACCTGAAAGGACCCTGCCGTGGGGGCCTCCACCAGGTCCGGCGCCGTGCTGACAAAGGCGACGGTCTGCCCGTCCCCGGCGAGCGTCACTCCCCCGCTCAGGCCCGCCGCGGGCAATCCATTGGTGTTCGCGCTGACCAGGGTCGTGGTGCGCGTCGCGGCGCTCCAAAGGAAGACTTGGTTGGTGGCCGTGTAGGCCACCGACTGGCCGTCCGGGCTGAGGACCGCCGCGTCCTCGCCAAAGACGATACCGTCCAGCGCGTTCGCGAGTTGCACGGTGAGGCCCTGCTGACGATCACGCCAGTACAACGCGAAGGCGGTGGAGGCTCCTTGATTGGTGGCCAGCGCCGGGCAGTCGCTCCAGAAGGTCAAGTACCGGCCATCGGCGCTGAGCAAGGGGGCTTCTGAACTGCCGCTGGCGGGGACCTGACCCGCAAGGTCCAGCACCGCAGAGCAGTTCGTCTCTGCCTCGAGGTCGCGAAGGATGATTGCACTGGCGTCGGGGCGCGTTGGCGGGCTCAGCAAGTTCGTAGCTCCGGTCGTGAACACGGCCCACCGCCCGTCGGCGCTCAGGCGCCCTTGACTGCTGAGCCAATTGCCGCCCGTCGTCCCCGCCGGAGTGACGCTAACAAGCACTGTCGTGCCGTTCTGGAGGTCACGGCGATAGAGATCGGCCCCGCCCAACGTGGGGATCGTCACCAGGTTGGTCGCTTGGCTCTGGAACAAGACGTACCGCCCGTCGGGGGTGATGCTTGGGTCGCTGGACGCCGCCTCTCCCCCATGCCCGGACGGGTCGGCGCTCGCCAAGGCCGTGGTGCCGTTCACGAGGTCTCGCACGAAGACATCACCGATCCCTCGGGTGAGGTTCGTCGTCAGGTTCTGCGCTTGGCTGAGGAACGCCACGTAGCGGCCATCGGGACTCAGCCGCGGCAGCCAAGAATCGCCATCCCTTCCCGAGACCCCGTCCAGCCCCACGCTCACCAACTGGACCCGGCCCGTCTGCCGGTCCTTGGCAAAGATATTGAGGTGCCCGCCAGTGGGGGTGTTCGTGATCAGGTCGGACGCGGCGGACACAAAGACGACGTAGCGACCATCGGCGCTCAGGACGGTTCCGCCGGAATCCCCGCCGCCGCCCGCGCCCGCGGCCGTCCCGGGTTGCGCCAACGTCACGCCTTCAACGCCGGCCCAAGCGGCCGACGCCGTTGTCCCCACCCACACCATCCCGGCCACCGTCGCCGCCAGACAGAAGTCTCTCATAGTGAACACCTTTTGGCCTCAGGCGGCCGCAGCGGTTGGTCTTGCCACCCCAGGGGCGAGACGCGGGCGCCACGGCCTTTTCCGGCTCCGAATACGAGTTGAAAACGACGCATAAATCATGCCAACTCTGCGAGCCCGTACGGCCTCGCCGCTGCCACCGATGAGCAGTGGCCGCCTGGGAGAGGCGGGAGGGCCAGCGCGGAAAGTGACGCTCCGCTGAGCCGGTCGGTCATCGTCAATCTGACTCGCGTTCCGGAGCTCCAGCCCCTCGGGGGCCTTGCCAGGACGCGGTCCTGGCGAGGAACGGCATTCGGTTGGCGATGACCGGCAGCCTCCGCGAGTTGCAACCCCGCCTTGGCTGACGGCTACTTTGCGGCGCCGGCGCGGCTGGGCGCCACCCGCTCAGCGAAGGAGGGCAAACCGAAAGGCTGGTGCGGCTCTTCCTGGTACCAAAAAGCGACACTGGTGTAGTCATCGGCGTCGGTAGTGGTCGGGCGGCCATTCTCATGTTGGTTTTGGATTTCGACCGTCAACGACCGTTGAAAGCGAACCGGGTTGGCCACATACCAGCGGTACATCCGGTTGTCGCCGTGGTCCATCTGCAGGTAGCCGCTCTCGAGGTAGGAGTAAGTGTGGTCGAAGCCCCAGCAAGAACCGTATTCGTCCTCCGTCCCCGGGGTGTGGGTCTGGGGCTGACCGTCCAGGTGGAAGAGGGTATCGCCTTCGCCCCACCACCCGCCAAACCGCGTGTGGACTTGGAGGAAGTTGCCCACGTAATGGCCGCGTCCGCGCACCGCAAGGATGAGATGCAGGCCGTTCCGGACCGGGTTGCTCCGGCTCCAGGCGGCGTGAAAACGACTCCGCTCGGTCGCGAACGCCGGGCTTCTTTCGTAGTCAAGGCCGTAGGCCACAGTCTGGGCGTAGTCGCGGTCGCCGTCATTGGCCAGGACGAACCGTCCTCGGCGGGCGAAGGGCATCGGAGCGTAGCACATATAGCACCAATGATTGATCTTCATCAGCGCGGATTGATAATCGATCGTCTGGCCGCCAAACGCCCCGAAAAAGTCCGCCAGCGGCACCCGCACGCTTGGCTCGGCCTCCCCGTCCCAGAACACCTTCAGCACGAGCCCGGGATAAAACCGCACCGGCGCGTCGTCGGTGATGTAAAAATAGGTCACTTTGCCCGGGCCGGCCAGATCGGCCAGCACCTGTTCTCCGCCGTGCGGTATCCGGACCGGGTGATACTCGACGTGGCTGCGCGTCAGGGCGTCGGTGAGGCGGTAGAGGTCGGGGAGGGTCTGGGCGCGCGCCAGGATGAGCGGGCTACGGCCGAGGGCGAGCGCCAGGAGGCCAACGGCGACGCACGAGGGGAACCGGTTCAGCAAGCCTGCTTGCGCACGGGCGGGAGAGGCCGGGCGGGCCACGGGCCGGCCTGGGTACCGCCGGGCCGCGGGCCGGAGGCAAGGGTGGGTCTGCATGCGGTGGCAGACTGGCCCGCGCCGGGGTCGGTGGCAATCGGTTTCTCCCGCGGCCGCTTCCGGCTCATCCCCACCGGCCGCGATTCGCTGGTACCGATCGGGACCGCGTCTGGGGCGCCGCTGCCCACAATCCTCTCCCCCGGGCCGCTCGAGCCCGGGCCTGGCCGCGCGGGTTGGGGGTTGCATCCCCGCCCCACTGCCATTACTGTGGCGGAGTTGTCGATTCAATTCGTCGGCTATTCATGGAAAAGTTACAGAATTATCTCTTTATCGCGGTTGCCGTCATGTTGATGTTTGGCGCCTCGATTTTTGTGCACGAGCTGGGCCACTACCTGATGGCCCTGCGGCGGCGGATGAAGGTGGTGGCCTTTGCGATCGGGTTGGGGCCCAAGATTTGGAGCCAAGTCCACGATGGGATCGAGTATTCGGTGCGGTGCATCCCGGCGGGTGGGTTCGTCAAGCTGCCCCAGATGGTCACCTCCGAAACGCTGGAGGGGGGCAACGAACCCGGGCAGGAGCCCGTGCCGCCCGCCCCGCCCTGGTCGCGGATTCTGGTGGCGGTCGCGGGGCCGGTGATGAACGTGGTGTTCGCCTTTTTCATTGCCACCATTATTTACTTCACTGGCCTGCCGGTGCCCGTGAACCCCTCCCTGATCGGCTACGTCCCGCCGGAGTCGCCGGAGGCCAAGCTGGGCATCCGCCCGGGGGACCGGATCGTCGCGGTGGATGGAACCCCGGTCACTTCCTGGCAGGACGTGGTGAAC
>JAJXTA010000384.1 GCA_021784265.1 bacterium
GCGCGTCGTCAGAGTTCCCGCAGCCAGGGTGGTCAGCCGGAGGAAGGCGCGTCGGTTGATCGGCGGCAGGGTCATCATGGCGGTAAGCATTGCGCGACGCTGGGCCACGAGCAACGTTTACTTCGGCGTTGGCCCGCAGTGGGGGTACGGCGCCCGGCGGCGATGAGACGTCCAGGCCTGACAGGGTCGTCCCGCTCGCCCGCCGGCCCTCGAGTGGGGCGCGGCGGCTCAGGGGCCGTAGGTCAGTCCATAGCCCAAGGCGAAGAGGGGATCGTAACCGGGGTCACCGGCATCAAGCGGCAGCCGGGAGGAGGCCCGGGGCCAGCTATGGGAGAGTTTGCCCGTGGGCGGGTAATCCCCGAAGAGCACGTCGGTCACCCCTTCCCCCTGCGAGCCCGGCAGCCAGGCCGCCACGACGGCGTCGGCTTGTGCAAGAACCGGCTCGAGGTAGAGCGGCCGGCCCGAGATCAGGATGACCACCACCGGGATGCCCGCGCGCTTGAGGTTGGTGATGGCGGCGAGGTCCTCCTGATCCACGGCCAAGTCCGCTCGATCCCCCATAAACTCCGCATAGGGCTTTTCCCCGATCACCACAACGCCGGCGGCGGCGCCTTCGGCCCCCCGGCCGTCCCTCGAGAAGGTGACGGCGGTGTGCCGGGACACGGCCTGACGAATGGCCGTGAGGATCGAGGTGCCGCCCGGAACGTCGTTGCCCATCTTGCCTTGCCAATCGATGGTCCAGCCGCCGCATTGCATCCCGAGGTCGTCGGCCCCTTTGCCGCTCACGTGGAGCCGGGTGACCGTCTTGGCCAGCGGCAGGGTGTGCCGCGCGTTCTTCAGAAGGACCGATGACTCGCGCACCGCTTGGCGCGCCAGCCGGCGATGTCGCGGGCCGCCGAAGGCGCGCTGGAGGCGGCGATCGGCCAGCGGCGAGCGCCGCGGGTCCATCAGGCCCGCCGCGAACTTGACGCGGAGGATGCGCGTCACGGCGTCGTCGATGCGGCTCATGGGCACCTGGCCGGTCCGCGCCAGCTCGGTGAGTTGCCGGCAGAACTCGGGGTACTTGTCGGTCAACATGACCATGTCGATGCCGGCGTTGATGGCCAGGGCGATGCACCGGCGGTAGTCTGGATCGAGCTGATCGATGGCGTTGTAATCGGAGATGAGAAAGCCCTCGAAGCCCAACTCCCGCTTGAGAACTTCGGTGAGGAGGTACTTGTTGGCCGTGCATTTGAGGCGATTCCAACTACTATAGGAGGGCATAATGGTGGCGACGCCGGCCTGGACGGCGGTCAGGTAGCCCGGCAGGTGGATCCGTCGGAGGGTGGCCTCATTGCAACGGGTGTCCCCTTGGTCCAACCCTTGACCGTCCAGGCCCTTGCCGGTGCCGAAGGCCGTGCCGCCGTCGCCGACGAAATGCTTGGCGCAGGCCACCACCGAGCGCGGACGGGTCAGGCGCGATCCCTGAAAACCGCGCACCGCCGCGGCCCCCAGGAGTTCGACCACGCCCGGGTCTTCGGCGTAGCCCTCGTAGGTGCGGCCCCACCGCACGTCCCGAGGCACTGCGACGCAGGGGGCGAAGACCCAGTTAATCCCGGTGGCGCGGACTTCCTCGGCGGTGGCCCGCTCGATCCGCTCGACCAGGCCGGGGTCCCGGGCGCAACCCAGGCCGATGTTGTGCGGGAAGATGACCGCCCCCGGGATGTTGTTGTGTCCGTGAACCGCATCGACTCCGTAAAGCAACGGGATGGCGAGGCGCGTCTTGAGGGCGTGCTCCTGATAGACGTCCACCATGTCGGTCCAACCCTTGAGGGTGTAGTCGGCCTTGTTCTTGGGGCCGGAGCCGCCGCCGCTGAGCAGCGAGCCGAGGAAGTAGCGCTGAATGTCGTCGGGGTCGCGGAGGAAAGCCTGGTCGGGCTGGCACATCTGGCCGACCTTTTCCGCCAAGGTCATCTTCGCCAGCAACGCCTTGGCCTGGGCGTCGTAGGCGAGGAGGACTTGCTGGCCGGAAGCCGCCCGCACGCAGAAGTGGGGGGCCAGCGCGGCGCCGGCCAGCATCAAGGGCAGGAGCCGTCCGAGCCTAACGGTCGAATAAGGGGGCTTCATGGTAACTCGCCACATTCTGCCAGAGTGCCGGGAACGGACAAGCTTTTCCCGGCCGCGGGGGATGCCGGACCGGAGCCGCCTCTTGCGATGAATCATCGCGGCCTCCGCTTACGCCATTGACCTCCGCCCAACTCGTGCCTCCGGCGGCTTGATCCTGAGCGGAAAGGCGCGGATAATCCGAAGGATTCGACCACCACCCCGCGTTATTCCTGGTGAAGCCGGAGACGCTTGGCGGACCAAGCTGGGCGTCTTGGCGCAAGCACCGGAAGATGCTAACGGACAGCGACTGCTATGAAGATACGATTGACTCTCCTCAGGACCATCGCCCTGGCCTTGCCCTTGGTGGTGGCGATCCCACCCCGGCTGCTGGGCCAAAACACCAACGCGGTGACACCAGCGCCGGCCACGAGTCGGAGCACGGGCGACTTCACCTTCCCCGGCGGGTCGCCGCGGGATTTCCTCGCGGCGATCGAAAAGCGCTACCAAGTGGACTGGTTGAGTATTGCCTCCATACCGGCCGAACTGGGCGACGTGCGGGTCCCTAGGCTGCGGATTCCGGACGGTCTGTTGGCGCTCGGCCTCGAGCAGGGGGGGGCGAGCGGAGCTGCGTTCGACGCTATGCAGATCGCGCAGGGGGGGGACTCGAACCCCTTCGCGGCCAAGCTCTGGGGCATTGTGACGCTGTACAACCGTTTGGCAGAACACGAGCCTCAGCTAGGCACGTTGGTGGTGGAGGCCGATCCATTGCATCCGGAGAAGCCCTACGCGGTGATGCTGGTGCCGGACAAACGGTCCGCGTCCGCCCAAGATCACCTCAGAATCAAAGCGTTCCCGCTTCGAGGCATTCCGGAGTCCCAATGGTCGAAGTTGGAGGAAGACATCGCTCGGGCGAAGGACGTGGCGGCGGGCGTGTGGCAGCGAGGAGAAACGGCGTTCGCTAATCAAGTGCTCAAAGGCGTGGCGCAGATTCATCGAGAGACCAATCTGCTGGTCGCCTATGGGCCGGAGTCGTTTGTGGAAATGGTCGATTCCATCGTCGCCGCCTATCAGGCGAACCAGCGCCTGAAGGAATCCAAATCGGGGTTCTGAACCGTGGCGCGAATCCCGGCATGTGCGCGCGCGATGAGCGTGCCGACGGCACGGCCCTCGAGTTGGCTGGAGTCATCCTGCCAACGGACCAGGCTAAGCGCCTTCCGAATTCCCCTTTGAGGGCCCCGGATCATAGCGGCCTCGGGAGCAGCGAGATTCTGGCCTGGACCACTTCCATCTGTCGCGGCGATCAAGCCGCCTTCACCCGCCTCTATGAGCGGTATAGTTTCCGGCTCTACAAGTTCCTGCTCGTCCTCACCCGCGGCCAGGAGCACCAAGCGCGGGAGGTATGCCAGGTGGTCTGGATCAAGCTCGCGCGGCGCTTTGCCAGGTTCGACACCGAGGCGAAGCTCTGGGCCTGGCTCAGCGTCGTAGCCAGGAACGCGTTCCTCGACCATTGCCGCGCCGAGGCGCGCCGGGGCCGGTGCTTTCCCCTCGAGGACCTTGCTTCGGCGCCGGCTCATGAACCGCAAATCGCCCACCGTCTCGCGAACGCCCTGCGTGAGACCCTCGCCACCCTGCCGCCGACGGACCGCGAACTCCTTCAGGCCGCCTATGTGGACGAACGCCCCCTGCGGGTGTTGGCTGACGAGTCCGGTCAAACTTACAAGGCGATCGAGTCTCGCCTCGCGCGCCTCAGCCATCAAGTGAAGTCCCACCTGCTCCACCATCTGCGCCATGAGTCCCAATCCTGATCCCGAAAGAGAAAGCGCCTGGCTCGAGATGCTGCTGCGCGATGAACCGTGGCAGGCGGCCGATGCCCTGCTCCGGGCCCGCGCCCTGGCCGCCTTCAGCCGGCGCCAGCGCCAGCGACGGTGGACCCGGCTCGCCGCCGGACTCCTCGCGCTCAGCGCTCTGGCGATCGCACTCCGCTGGTCTCGCCCGGGGTCCATCACCGCTCCGCCCTTGGCCGCCAACCCCACGCACGCCCCGGCGCCACCGGTTAGGCCGGGTTACTTGACGGACGCGCAACTCCTAGCCCTCTTCCCGAAGGGCAGTTGCATCCTGGTCGAGGTTGATGGTCACAAGCAGATCATCTTCTTCGATCCGAAGCTGGAGCAACGCTACCTGGCGCGCGAGGGCGACACCGTTCCGTAGCGGGCTGGAATCCACGGGTTTTCCCGCCGCCCGCCGTGGTGGCGCGGGTCTCCAGACCGGCGGCGTCGCCGGTTCCGAGGCGGCACGGGGTGGTCTGGTTCCGGGGCGACGGGTGTCGGCGGGGTTCCGCCGGCGGGCCGCCCGCGGCGCCGCCGGCC
>JAJXTA010000385.1 GCA_021784265.1 bacterium
AGCATCGGGAGGCACCGGCGTCCGGCCGCCGACGGTTTGCGGTTTGCCAGCGGCGTTGGCCACGCTTACCGTTTGGCCCCATGTCATCTTCTGGCCATCCGTGGCGCGCCGCATCGATGTTGGTGCTGGCGACCGCGTTTTGGGCGTTCAGCTTCCCGACAATGAAGGCCTTGCAGATGGTGCAACAAGCGCACCTCCCCGGGGCGAGCACCTGGTTCTTCGCGGGCCTCTGCGTGGTTTATCGATTCGGGATTGCGGCGTTGGTGATGCTGCTCTGGTGCGGTCCCACGTTGCGCCGGTTCACCTGGCTGGAAGTCTGGGAAGGTGCCGGCCTGGGGTTCTGCGCCAGCGCCGGCTTGGTGTTCCAAATGGACGGCCTCGCCTACACCTCGGCCTCCACCTCCGCCTTCCTCACCCAGTGCTACTGCCTGATCATTCCCGCCGGGATTGCGGTTTGGGAGCGCCGGTGGCCTTCGCCGCTCGTAGTTGTCAGTTGCCTGCTGGTGGTCGCCGGGGTGGCCACGCTCTCCGGGTTGGACCTCAATCACCTGCGCCTGGGTCGCGGCGAAATCGAGACGCTCGTCGCCTCCCTCCTCTTCGCCGGGCAAATCGTCTGGCTCCAGCGTCCACGATTCGCCCGGAACAACGTCAACCACTTCACCGTGGTGATGTTCGCCGTGGTCGCGTTGGTGGCCGCGCCGGTGGCCTGGCACACGGCCCCGACGGGGGCCGCCTGGTGGACCGCCTACGCCTCCCCGGCGTCCCTTGCCTGCTTGGGGCTGCTGGTGGGCTTTTGCACTCTGGCGGGCTATCTGTTGATGAACTACTGGCAGCCGGGCGTCACCGCCACGCAAGCGGGCTTGATCTACTGCGTCGAACCTGTCTTTGCCAGTCTGCTCAGTCTCTTCTTGCCCGCCTGGTGCTCCCGCCTTGGCCGGATTGACTACGCCAACGAACAAGTGACCCGGCGCTTGCTGGTCGGCGGTGGTTTGATCCTGGTGGCCAACTACCTCGTCCAGCGGGCCTCGCTCACCCCGCCCACCTCCGCCGCCGGCGCCAGCCCCGGTCCGGCGCTGCCGCCCCGACCGAACCCAGACCGGGCCTAGGGCAGCGGTTCGCCGCCGCGCTCCACGTTCTCCTTGGTGAAGAACCGCGACGCGAGCGTGATCTCCTTCGGCACTCGCTCGCCCTGGAGGATCTTCAGCGCCGTGGCAATGGCCTCGGCCCCGCCCGTCGGGTACTCGAACGTGGCGCTCAAGATGCCTTGTCGGACGTACGCGACCCCCTCTTGGGGGAGCCCGTCAATCCCCACAAAGAGCATCTCCTTTTCCCGTCCCGCCGCCTTCGCCGCCAAGTAGGCGCCATGCGCTCCGGGGTCGTTGTGGGCAAACACCAGGTCGATGTGATCAAAGCGAGCCAAGGCGGACTCCATCTCTTTGCGCGCGTCCGGTTCAAGCCACTTCATGTCCGCCTCGAAGATCACGTCGAGGCCCGAACCAGCGATCCCCTCGCGAAAGCCGGTATGCCGGTCTTGTCCGGGGGTCGAGGTCATGAGGCCCTTCAGCTCCACCACCTTGCCTTTGCCGCCGAGTCTGTGGACAATCCATTGCCCGGCCGCTTTCCCGATCTTCTTGTTATCCGCGCCGATGAAGCACGTGTAGTCGTCGCCCAGCAGACGCCGGTCCAACACAATCACGGGGATCCCGGCGGCCATGGCCTTGGCCACGGGCTCGGTCAAGGGCTGCGCTTCCTTCGGGCTGATGATGAGCAAGTCCACGCCCGCGCTCACAAATTCCTCGACGTGCGCCCGCTGGTTGAGGGTGTCGTTCTGCGCGTCCTTGAAGATGACTTTCAACTCCGGATGCTGGTCGGCCGCCGCCTTGATGTTGGCGTTCATCTGCACACGCCACGGTTCACCCAAATTGCACTGGCTCATGCCAATAACAAACTGCGTCTTGCGCGCTTGGGGGCCGGCGGGTCCGCCCCCGGCCGGCGCCGGGGACTTGCCGCAGCCCGACAAGCCGAGGGCGACGAGGATCAAAGGCGCGGCGATGATGGGTCGAAACGACATGGCCGATGTTCTGGACCAAGAACCCGCTTAGCGTCAACCTTGAATCTGCCGCGGGGAATGCGGGAATGCGGGCGCCCCTGGCCCGTGCCTCAACCCGACTCCCTGGCCGGCGGCGCCCGCTAAAGCTCCACCACAATTCTGCCGACTTAAGCTCAGGACCTATGCGGTTGACTCTCGCCCAGCGCGCGAAAACCGTTAGCAGACACGCTAGGCACCGAACGGACGCGGTGTCTGGTCCGACGCCCTTGCGCCCGCCAACCTCAGACCCGACGAGCCGCCACGCCATTCCGCCGTGACTCGACAGTCGGGGGCGGTCTCCGGGCTGCCAGCAGGCGGTCTCCACCATGTCTTATCTCTCCGGCCCGGCTCGTCTGCCACAGCACGGCAGCGCGGGTCGGGACCACACGCCATTGCCGGTGCGGCCCGCCGCCGTGGTCGCGCACTGGTATCGGCGATGGTCGATTCTCCCGCTCGTCGCGCTGGCCGGGGGCCTGCTCCACGGCCAGCCGGTCGTGAAGGCGCGGCCCCTCCCGTCCCGTTCGCCAGCCACCCTCAGCACCGTTCAGCAACTGCAACAACTTTCACGGGCGGAGGCCCGGCGTGGCTACGGCGTACACCTCGCTGGCGTCGTCACCTATTCGGACCCGGCGGACTCCGTGGTCTATGTGCAAGACGGCACCGGGGGCATCCCCGTGAACACGGGCGCGCAGCCGCCGCCGGTCCGGGTGGGCCAGGCGGTTGAAGTGGACGGCGTGACGGGGCCGGATGCGCGAGGGGCGAGGATCGCTGAGCCCCGTTTCCGCGCGGTGGGGACCACCGCGCTACCCGAAGCACCGCTCTCTCCACTGGTCGAGCTGGCGCGCCGGCCTCCCACCGCCAAACGCGTGACCGCGGAGGGCATCGTAGGTTCGAGCGAGGAACACCAGGCGCACGCCGTCCTGCAGCTCGGAGAAAACGCCGCCCGCCTCAGCGTCGTCGTCCTGGGCATCTCGATGCGCCAGGCCGCGGAGCTCCTCGGGGCCCGCGTCCGAGCCCAGGGCGTCTGGGCTCGCGACCAAGGCCAACCCGCCGCGGGGACAGGAGCACGGCTGCTCGTTCCCGGGCTGGACTACGTGACGGTGGTGGCACCGGCGCCCACACTTCAGTTCACCCGCCCCGCCGTGCCCATCGCGACGCTGGGGAGGCGTTCCAACTCGGCAACGGCGGACGCGCTCGTCCATGTACGAGGAGTGGTGCTGCCGGTCAAGGTTCCGCATGGCGTCCGCTTGGCGGACGCGTCCGGAGCGGTCGAGGCGCTGAGTCTGTTAGACGTCGCGCTACCGCCCGACACGGTCGTTGATGCCGTGGGCCGGCCCGCCCTGGGCCCCCGCGGACCGACGTTGGAGGCGAGCTGGTTCCGGCGGGTCGGCCTCGGCAAGGCGGTGTTGGACTATCCCACTAGCCAAGCCACCGCCCTCTCCGCTTCCGGCGAGCGCCTGCCGTTGTTGCGGCGCGCGGAGCAAATCCGTGCGCTCAGCCCCAAAGAGGCGCAGCGCGGTTACCCTGTCCGCCTCCAAGGAGTAATCACCTATTACGATCCGAGATGGAACATGCTCTTTTTCCAGGAGGCGACTTCTGGGATCTACGTGGATTGTTGGGGCGTGACCCTGGACCTCCACAGCGGCGATCGGGCGGTGCTGCGCGGGTACTCGGCGCCAGGACGCTATGCTCCGAGCGTCAGTCAGCCGCAGTTCGAGCTCGAGGGCACCGCTCCGCTGCCGGTTGCGCCCGAGCGCAGCCGGGAGGAAATGCTCTCCGGTAGTTTTGACAGCCAATGGCTGGCCACGCTCGGCGTGGTCTGCGCCCTCACCAATGTGGATGACCACCTCTACGTCACGCTCGACACCGGCAAGGGCCGCTTCAACGCCGTCCTCCCCAACTTCGAGGATCAGGCCCTGCCCACGCACCTCCTCGACGCGGAGGTCCGCGTCACGGGTGTCTGTGGGTCACTCTTCAACCAACAAGGTCAGTTTCTAGGGCTTCAGCTCTACCTCCCCACCCTCGACCGCCTCCAGATCGTCGAACCGGCTCCAGGCGATCCGTTCGCCGACGCCCTCGAGCCGATTGGCGAGCTGTTGCGCTTCTCCCCCATCGCCGGCGGCACGCATCGGCGGCGCGTGCGCGGCGTCATCACCCTCCGACGGCCCGACGGCTCGTTTTACCTGCAGGATGCCAGCGGCGGCGTGCGGAGCTTCCCGCAACGGCCGATCCTCCTGCGCGTCGGCGACCTTGTCGAGGTCGCGGGCTTTCCCGCCACCGGCCAGTACACGCCGGTCCTGCGGGAGGCGCTGGTCAAGAAGGTAGGTCAGGCTCCCCT
>JAJXTA010000386.1 GCA_021784265.1 bacterium
GCCTTGATGCAGGGCTACCTGGACACCGGGGATGCCACCACCACGACCATCACCATCACCGGCATCCCGGCGACGCTGACGGGGGCGGGTTACAATGTGTACGTTTACCTCCTGGGGGATACCCCCGGGCGCGGCGGCGGCTACCGCATCCTCGACCTGAACGGGCGCACCTTGGCCGCCTACCAGTACGGGGATTCGGCCGCCCAACCGACCGACTTCATCCGCGACGCGGGGGTGAGCCACACCGACACGGGCAACTATTTGGTGTTCAGCGGGATGACCAGCCCCAACATCGTGATTCAGGCGACGACCGCCGGCGGTTTGGGTGCCGGCAGCCCGCCGCGCGCCCCGGTCAGCGCCGTGCAGTTGGCCCCTTCACCCACGCAACTGATCATCGGCGATCCGACCGGCACGGTCTTTGGGTTTGCGATTCCGGTGACCGACGTGGGCACGAGCGTGGCGGACACGAACACGATCTCGCTCTCCCTGGATGGGGCCAGTGTCACGCCGAACTTTGTGGTGAAGGCCGGCAACGGAACCTACATCGGTTACACCTTCCCCGGGCCGTACACCTATCCGCCGTTTGCCTCCGGTTCGACCCACTCGGTGGGGTTGACGCTTAAAGACACCAGCGGCAACCAGGTCCAAGCAAGCGTGCCGTTCCAGGTCGGGAATTACGCCAAACTGTTGACGAGCGACACCCTCGCCCCCGCTGAGGTGGATACCACCAAGAGCGGATTTTTGATTCAAACGTATCAGGTGGGCAGCGACCAAGCCAACAACAACGATAACGCGGAGAGCATCCTGGCCGGTAACAACGGGGGCAACACGGCCAACTTGACCGGCGTCGGCGCCAACGGCTACTTCGTCTGGGCCAACCCCATCAATTTCTACACCGCTTCCGCCACCAACAACCCGGGCCACTTCAACACCGACAGCGGCTTCACGGATTTTCAGTTTCCGGGACTCCCCGGCACGAACGGGGGCGCGACGAACTTCGCGTCCGAGATCCTGACCGCCCTGCAATTCCCGACCGCCGGCTTCTATACCATCGCCATCAACAGTGTGGATGGCTACCGCATCCACGCCGGCACACCGAGCGCGAAGAACCTCAACACCCCGGTGATCAACGAATCCAGTGGCGCCCGGGCGGCGGGCGACAGCAGCTTCCAACTCTGGGTGCCGGCGCCGGGGCTTTATTCCTTCCGCCTCGTGTATGAGGAAGGTGGAGTGGGTCCGGCGGGGCTGGAGTGGTACACGGTCAACGGCGATGGTTCCACCACGCTGATCAACTCGGCTAACTCGCCCGTTAAGGCCTATCAATATGCCGGTCCGCCCTACGTGAAGAGCACCGTGCCGGCGCCGGGCCGTAACGGCATCGGTCGGCCCAATCCGATCGTCGTTCAGATCGGCCAGACGGGCGCGCCGCTGAACACCGGCGCCCTCGTGCTGACGGTCAATGGCACGGCGGTGACTCCGACCAGCGTCACGCCTGGCGCCAACGGGATCACCACCATCACCTACGTGCCGCCGACGGACCTGCCGGTGGGAACCAACACCCTGGCCGTCACCGTTTCAGACACCGGCAGTTTGGTCGAGACCCAGACCTTCACCTGGAGCTTCGTGTCGGGCAGCGCGCCGGGCAACGTGTTTATCGTCGAGGCGGAGGATTTCGACTACAGTGGTGGCAAGAGCAACCCCAAGGCGGGCGTGGCCGGGCAGGACGTGAACGTCATGCCCTACTATAATGGCGCCTACGCCGGGCTGGGGGCGACCAACGGGATCGATTACAGCAACAACGACAAGCAGGAATCGACCTCCTATCGCGACGCGGGTGACTTGGCGGTTTCGGGCAAGGGGGTGAGCATGTCCGACAACTACGGCGGCGCGCTGGGCCACGACCGTGGCGCCTTCGACGTCAATGTCAACTACAACATCGGCTGGGTGGACAACGGGGAGTGGTACAACTACACCCGGACGCTCCCTGCGGGCGCCTACACGGCGTATGCGGCCTGCTCCAGTGGCAGCAAGGGCGATGACATTGGCGGTTCGCTGAGTTTGGTGACCGCCGGTGTCGGCACGACCACGCAGACCGTCGTCGGTCTGGGCCCGTTGAGCGGGTCGCTAAAGGCCTCCGCCCCTGGCGGCTGGGGCAATAACGGGCTCGCCCCAATGCTGGCGCCGGACGGCTCCCAAGGCATCTTCACCCTGCCGGGCGGCCCGGTCACCCTGCGCTTCACCACGCGCGCGGGCAACTTCGACTGGTTCGCGTTGGTGCCCGTGACCGCCCCGCCGCGGGTGTTGCCGCCGCCGACGGGCAGCATGGTGCGGACCCAGGCGTTCGCGATCAGTATCGAGAACCTGAGCACGTCCGTGGAGACCAACACCCTGAAGCTGGTGGTGGACGGGACGGACGTGACCGCGCAGACGGTCATTAGCGTCAGTGGCGGCGTGGTGAACGTGCAGTGGGCGCCCGGCTCGATCAACGCGGGGATCCACCCCTACACCCTGAGCTTCTCGGACACGGCTTCCAACGCGCAGAACTACAACAACACGTTTGTCGTGAATCCGATGGTGACCGACGGCATCTTCGTCGTGGAAGCTGAGGATTTTGACTACAACTACGGCCAGAACAACCCCGACAAGGGGACGGTCGGGCAGGACACCGATGTGATGCCCTACTGGGGCGGTGCCTACGGTGGCCAAAGCGCGGTGTTCGGACAGGACTACCACGGGACCGGCAGTCAAGCCTCGACGCCGTACCGCAACGCGGGTGACTTGGCCGTCAAGGGCCAGGGCGTGGACATGGTGGACAACCTGGGTGGCCGTTATGGCAACACGCGCGGCACGTGGCCGATGGACACCAATTACCGCATCACCACCACCGGCACCAACGTGTGGTTCAATTACACGCGCACCTTCCCGAACAACACCTATCAGGTGTGGGCGGCCCTTTCGTCGAGCTCGACCGCGGCCCATTCGCTGAAGGGCAAGCTGCAGGCGGTCACCTTCGACCGGCTCAACGCGGTCACCACGGACGTGGGGACCTTTGATGCCCCAGGCACGGGAACAGCCGGCATGAACGAGTTTGTGCCGATGGTGGATGCCAACGGGAACATGGTCATTCTCACGCTGAGTGGGGAGCAGACCTTCCGTTACAACGCCTACGCGGGCGACTTCGACTACTTGGTGTTCCTGCCCACCGGCACGGTGGCGCCCGTCATCCCGCAGATCGAGATTCAACCGGTTGGCTTCACCAACGACTACGGCAAGACGATGAGCCTGAGCGTGCGCGCGTTCGGGACCTCGCCGGTGAGCTATCAATGGTCTCAGAACTTCCAACCGATTCCGGGCGCGACATCGCCGGTGCTGACCTTTAGCCCGTTGATCAGCGCCAGCGCGGGGCATTATCAGGTGAAGGTCACCAACCCGGCGGGAGCGGCCTATAGCCAGGTGGTGACCGTGGGTGTCAACCCGCCGATCCAGCCCAATGTGGTAACGGAGCCGAAGGACGTCACGCTGACCCAAGGCTCGGGCTTCACGGTGAGCGTGCTGGCGATTGGCACCGCCCCGTTGCGGTATCAGTGGTTCAAGAACGGCGTCGGCATTCCCAGCGCCACGAACAGCTCCTACAGCATCTCGTCGGCCGTGGTGGCTGATTCCGGTTCCTACCAGGTCGCGGTGATCGGACCGGGTGGCGCGGATCACAGCACCGCGGCGACGGTGACCGTCAACCCGCCGGTCTTCCCGCAGATCATTCTCGCTCCGGCGAGCCGCACACTGAACGTGGGCGACCGGCTAACGCTCTCGGTGACCGCCACCGGCACCGGTCCGCTGACTTATGAGTGGATCCACATCGCTAACGGCGTGGTCACCACGAACTCCACCAGCGCGAGCTTCAGCGTGGCGCATACCACGATGGCCGACGCCGGGTTCTACCGGGTGTTGGTGTCGGGGCCGGGCGGCGCGGTCTGGAGCGATACCATCAAGATCGGGATCACTCCGGCGGTCCCGACCTCGACGTTCTGGATGTATCCGGGGCTCACGGTCAGTGGGACCGTGGGTGCCACCTACAGCATCCAGTTCTCGACCAACACCCCGCCGGTGTGGCAGAACATCACCAACGTGACCATCACGACGGCGAACCCGACGATCCTGTGGCTGGACTTGGCCTCGCCCACGGCCCCCGGGGAGCCGCCGGCCCGGCAGTATCGGGCCATCGCTTCGCCCTTCTAAGCGGGGGTTGAACCCCCGCGCCTGCGGGCTTTTCGAACACCGAGGGCCGGCCGTGGTTGTGCCACGCGCCGGCCCTCGCGTTTTCAACCTGATATAATTCCTCGCCCGGGTCGGACCGGTACGGTAGCCTGCGGCCGGGTGTGACACCTCGCTTATGACCAACCGCCTGAATCTGCGCCGGCACT
>JAJXTA010000387.1 GCA_021784265.1 bacterium
AGGCGCGGAACGGCCGCCCGAACAGCTCGACGCTGACGCTCGTGGGCGGCGAGGGACGGTCCACCAGCAACGCCACCAGCGCCCCTTGCTGGAGACGCTTGATGATCTCGACGAAGGCAAAGGCGTCTTGACCCACCACCAACGTCTCGATCCCCCACCGCGCCCGGGAGTCCTGGCGCAGTTGGGTCAAGCGCGCCTCCGGCTCCGCCTGCGTCAGCACCAGGAGTTTGAAGCCGTGTTGGGCGAGAAAGGCGCCGCCGAATTCCCAGTTGCCCAGGTGGGGTGTTACGAGCAACACGCCGCGCCCGCGGGCCTGGGCCGCGGCCAGCGCGTCCCAGCCACTCCATTCGGTGATCCAGTGCGGCACGGTCCCCCCACCCTCGTGACGCCACAGATCGACGACTTTGACGCCAAACTCGACGAACAGCGCGCGGGCGGCGCGCTCGGCCGCCCGCCGGTCGCCTGCAAGGACCGGCAGGAGGTTGGCCACAACCACGTTGCGGCGATGCCGGGCGACGGAACCGTAGAGCCACGCCGCCCCGCCCGCCAGACGAACACAGAGGCCGGGGGGAAGGAAGCGCACCACCGCCAGCCCCAGTCGCCACAGCCGCGCTCCGTAGAGGGAGGAAGGGTCGGCGGGCGAGGGCGAAGCTGGCGAGGCCCGGCGCGGTGGGTTGACGCCGGGCGAGGCCCCTTGGCCCGGCGCGGTGGCCGCCCAGCGATGGCCAGCGGTTACCCGCCACCAGACCGGCAGCAGGAACACGGCGACCAACATGTTGCCGCCGATCCCGACCGCGCACACCTGCCCGAGGCTGGCCATGCCGGCGTTGCTGGACCCAGCCAGGGAGCCGAACCCCGCGATTGCCGTGCCCCCGCACAACAGAAGCGCCCGCCCCACAGAGCGATGCGCCACCGCCAGATCCCCCTGGTGCCGCCGGAGGGCTAGTTGCATGAAGATGCTGTAGTCCACCCCGGTGCCCAGGATCAGGGGCAAGCCCATCAGGTTGAGCAGATTCCAGGACCAGCCGGCGAGGCGCATCACGGCCAGCAAGCCCAAGCCGCTCAGCAGCAACACGCCCAGGCCCAGGCTGATCTCGGCCAGGCGCCGAAACGCCAGCCAGAGCGAGGCGAACACCAGGACCACCATCGGCAACACCACCTTGGCCAGGTTGTGGTGGACGACGGCCCAAACCGCTTGCCCGAGCCGCTCCCAACTCGAGAGCCAGATGCCTTCGGTCGGCAACTCCCGTTGCAAGATGGTCAAGGCTCCTTGGCCGCCGGCGGTCGGGGCGGCCGGATAGAGCAAGGTCAGAGCGTAAAGCTGGTCGGCGCCGCGCGCGGTCAGGTGCGCCAGTACCCACTGGCTCAACGGATTGGCCGGCCACCACGTTCCTGGGCGGGCGGTCGCTCGCTCCCAGGCCTCGAGCATCGCGCCCGTCAGCCCCAGCGCCACCGGGGCGAAGCCGTGGGCCAGCGCCGCCGCCCGGAATTGCTCCCGCTCCGCGACCAGCGCCCGGGCGGTGGTGCGGTTGGCCGCCTGAAACTCGGGGCGCGGCCAGAGCAGGTCCGCCGAGGTGTAGCCGGTGAGTTCGCCGGCCTGAACGGCATGCTCGAGGGCGGGGCGCAGGCGGTCGAGACGGCGCGCGACTTCGCCTTCATCGCGGCCGCCGACGATGAGCCAGAGCGGTTTCTGCGGGCCGAGCAGGTGTTGCTGGATGGCGTCCAGGGTGGCATAGGCCTGGCTGTGGCGCGGTTCGAGGGCCTTGGCGGTGGCGTCCACTGGAGGCAGGCCGCTGAGCAGGACCAGACCGCCAGACAAGACCAATGTCGCGGTTGCGCCGAAGACCGTGGTCGCCTGGCGCGGCGCCATGCGCGCGGGCGCGGGCGGGGCGGCGGGGACGGGGGCGGTGACGCCCCGCGTACGACGGCCGGGAAACAACGGTGGCAGAAAGGCGAAGATCATCACCACCGCCGACAGCGCCACCCCCACGGCCACCAGCGAACCGAGTTGGGCCAGCCCGGGCAAACCGCCCCAATTGAGCACCAGAAAGGCGGCGATGGTGGTGGTTGCCGCCCAGAAGATACTCGGGGCGATGGCGCGGCGGACCGCGGGCACGCTTAGCGCTGGGTGGGCCAGCGCTTCCTGGTAGTGGACCACGGCGTAGTCCACCGCCAGCCCGAGCAGAATAGCGGCGAAACCCATGCTCACCACGCTGATGGTGCCAAAGAGCAAGCCACCCAAGGCGAGCGTGCCCGCCAGAATCAGCGCCAGCAGCGTCAGGAGCCACAACATCGGTTTCCACCGGCGGTGGGCCAGCCAGAAGAGCACCGCGATGACCGCCGCCGTGCCCCCCACCGAGCCGGCGATATCCCTTTGCATGGTGCCGGCGATCTCGGCGACGAAGGCCGGGCGCCCCGTGTAGTGCAACGCCGCCGGCCCCGGCCAGGCCTGGCGGGTGGCCATCGCTACGGACTGGACCTCGCCGAACCAGCGGACGCACTCCCGGTAGCCCGCCAAGCTGGGGGTGGCCCGGACGAAGAGCAGCCGGAACTTACCATCCGCCGAAGCAAACCCCTGTTCCCCCTGGGCGAAGGAGGGCGCGGCGCCGGCGACGTTGCTGGGCAGGCGGGTAAAGCCGTAGGGATCGTAGCTCAGTTGGGCGAGGTCGGCCGGGGACATCGAGGTGGCCAGTTGGGTGCGCGCGTTTTCCAACACCGCCGGCAAGCGAGCCGGGCGGAGGCGGTCCTGGAGCGCCTGGAAGACCGAGGGCGGTTGATTGAGCCAGAGGTAGGCCAGCAGTTCGGCCGCCTGTTCCGGATGTTCGAGCCAGGGCGGCTGCCAGACCACCGCCGCCACGAGGTTCGTGGCCCGGCGCAGGTCCGCCGCCAGCGTGCTCGCCACCGTCTCGGCCACCGCCGCGTCGTCGGCCTGGACGGTGACAACGAGTTCGCGGGCGCTGGAAAAGTGTTCCTGGTAGAGCTTCAGGCCCTGGACAACGGGCAACTGCCCCGGCAGAAGGTCCAGGACCTCCACGTCGAAGCGGAGCCGGGCCAACCCCGCCACCAGGGGGATTAGCAGCGCCACCCACCACCAGCGTCGCAGGCCGCGGTTCACGGGGCGAAACGGCCCTCCAACCATTCACCCGTCCGCGAGTTCTCCAACCGCCACGTGTGCGGGGCGGGGTGGTGGACCTGCCAGCCCCGGCCCAGGCTGGCGCCCACCAGGGCGCGCGCCAACTGGAACCAGACGAAGCGGGGTGGAGGCTCGCCCCGGCCGAGGCGCGAGTAAACGCCGGCGCCAAATTGGATCTGCCAGCGGTCGTGCTCGACCCGGGCCAACGCGAGGGGGAAGGGGGGCTTGGCGAACTGCACGAAGAGACTCCCGGTGAGGTTTGTCGCCAACAGCAGGTCGCCGGCTAGTTCGGGTCGAGCGCGTCCCGGCCGCCACACCGCCTGACCGTTCTGCACCCGCCAGCCCGGGGCGGTGAGATCGGCGGGGGGCAGCGGTGGCCCGGATCGGCACCCGGTCATCAAACCGGCGCAGAGAGCTAACACCAGGATGGCCGCCGTGCGGGGGGCGAGCGCCCGACGGCCGGCCCAACCGGCGCGCCGAAGCGGGGGCCGACCCAATCGGCCTCCGTCAGCGCGAGGAGCGGCACGGAGGGGTTTCAAACTCGGGCCGTACACTCGAGGGCGTTGGGCTTCGCCGTCGAGGCGGCCGCGCCGGTAAAGTGGGGGACGAGCGGCCACCGGGCTTGAATCCGCACCAGCAGAAAGAAGTAGCGCAGCCGCCACCGCAGTCGCCAGCCCCCTTCCAGCTCGCCGGCGAGGACGGCGTTGACCGCCGACGGCAGGTCAAAATGGTCGCGCGGTTGCAGGAACAGCTCCATGAACGGCGTGGTGTAATAATGCTCGACCACGCGCCAGTAGAACTTCATGCCCCGCCAGACCCGCTTTTCATACCGGGCAAACTGCCGCGCCCCGTCGTGGCCGCGCGCCAAGGCGGTGAGGACGCACTGGGCGGCGAGCTTGCCCGACCACATCGCCAGGAAGACGCCGGCGGAGAAGATCGGGTCCATGAACCCCGCGGCGTCGCCCACCCGCGCCAGGCGGGGTCCCACCAGTCGGCGGTTGTAGTAGCTGAAGTCGGCGGTGGTTTGGATCGCCCCCAGCAGGCGGGCCTGCGCCAGCCGGAGCCGCAGCGGGGGGCTGGATTGGACCCAGCGCCAGAAGACCTCGAACGGAGACCCCTTGTCCCGCGCGAATTCGTCCTGCTCGAGCACCAAGCCCACACTGGTCTTCTGGGCGGTGACCGGGATAACCCAGAACCACTTATCCGAGAGCCGGATGATGACGGTGTCGGTGGCCGCCTCGCCGGCATCCGCGGCCACGCCGGTGAAATGGCCGAACAG
>JAJXTA010000388.1 GCA_021784265.1 bacterium
TTTCCCAGCCGCGGTGGCCCCTATCCCCGAGGCCAGAAGCGCAGCCAACTGCGCCACGGTGTTTGGGCCAGCAGGTCGCGCAACAGGTCCTCGACATTGGCGGCGCGCGGTTCTTCGAGGTACGTGCAGAGCGCCGCGGTCACCGCCAGGGTCAGGGTGACCAGGAGGAAGAACACACTGAAATGGTTCCAATCGAAGCCGAGCCAAACCGCGGCGTGCGTCCCAATCGCGTCGATGAGCAGGCCCCAGAAGACCGGCGCCAACCCGAGGGTGAGGCTGCCCACCACGGAAAACAGGGCAAAGAAATGGTCACGTCCCATGACCGGGGAGGTCACCATCGCCAAGCGCGTGTTGGCCATAGTGAAGACGGCGTAGCCCAGCCCCATGCAGAGCTCCAGGAACACCACCAGCGCCATGCCCGGCGGGACGACCCGGCCCGCCACCAGCAGCCAGCCCACCAAAACCCCGAGCCAGCCCAGCAACGCCATCACCAAGACCGGTTTGCTCCCGTGCCGGTCCAGCCGCGTCCCGAACAGCATCAACCCGCCCAGGCCCCCCAGATACGAAAGGGCCGTGACCACCAAAATCCGCCCCTCGCTCATCCCGGCAGCCACCCGGAGATAGGCCACGGTGAAGGTGGTCAGCCCGCCGTAAGCCACCGACCAGCCGACATTGAGCCGCAGCAACTTCCGGAACGGAGGGTAGGCCGCGATCTCCCGCCACGGCACCGGGTGGGGGTTGGCGTCGTCGCGGCGGGGGTTTTGGGCGTCGGGAATCCGCTTGAGGAAACTCAGGCTCGCCGCGCCCATGAGGGCGCTAAAGACGAAGATGGCGCTGAAGGACCAGGGCGTGGGCAGCCGCCACAACACCAGCGCCGCCAGCAACAGGGTCAGGCAACTGCCTCCGTTCATGCAGCCCGAGTCGCCCGCCAGATATTTCCCGCGGGCTTGGGCCGGCACCAACGCCGTGATCCAGGGCAGCCAGGCGGCGCTGGAGATGCCACGGGAGAGGTTGAAGCCGAAAAGCAGGAACAATAACAGGGCAATGCGGCTGGCGGGGGTCAGAAACCGGCCCGTCAACGGCACCAACGCGATCAGAAAGATGATGACCACCCGCGTCCCCCACCCGGCGAACACGAACCGCTTGTAGCCCGTGCGGGCGATGTGTTTGGCGGCCGGGATTTGGAAGATCACCAGCAGCGGCATCATGCCACTGATAATGCCCAAGACGGTGGCGCTGGCCCCCAGGTCCCGGGCGTAGAGCACCATGGGACTGCCCAGTACGATCTGGAACGAGAGGGCGTTGAAGAAGGCGAACCGATACGCGTACCCCAGCCCGGGCGTCCCCAGCGGCGGTGAAGCGGGCGCACTCACGGGTCATCAGCCCCGCCCGACCCCGCCCGTGTACGGTGGGACCGGGGCGTGGCCGCCGCGTCGCCACTCCAGCCCGGTGGTCCGCCTTCGGCGGGGCCCCACGCTACGCGGCCGGGACCTCGCCCACCTGGTAGCGGACGAAGCGCTGGATGCCCACCTCGTCGCCGAGCTGTTTGGCCACCTGAGCCAAGTGCTCGCGCACGGTGATCTCGGAGTTCTTTTTGACAAAGCCCTGGTCGAGCAAGCAGACGGTTTGGAAAAACTTCTCGAGTTTGCCTTCGACGATCTTGGCCATCGCCTGCGGCGGCTTATTCTTGACCTGTTCGGCCCCGATCTCCCGTTCCTTGGCCACCAAGGCCGGGTCCACCCGGTCGCGGGAGACGGCGATGGGGCTGGCGGCCGCCACCTGGAGGGTGAGGTCCCGCACCAGTTGCTTGAAGGCTTCTTGTTCGACCGTCGCCGGCTGGCCGGCGCTGACTTCGACCAACACGCCGATCTTTGACCCGGTATGGATGTAAGCGGCGATGATGCCGTTGCCGGCGACCTCCAGCCGCTGGTGGCGGGCAACGCGGATGTTCTCGCCCGTCTTGGCCACCTGCTCGACGCGCGCCGCCTCCACGTCCGCCGGCGGATCGCTGGCCAGCGACCGCGCCACGCTGTCGCAGAAGGCGCGGAAGCTCTCGTTCTTGGCCACGAAATCCGTCTCGCAATTGACCTCGACCAGCACCCCCGCCCGCGAGCCGGGCAGAAGGTGCTGCACAATGATCCCCTCGCGCGCCTCGCGCAGCGCCTTCTTGGCCGCGGTGGCCTGCCCGCGCTTGCGCAACACATCCACGGCCGCCGTCAGGTCGCCCTGGGTTTCGACCAGCGCCCGCTTGCAGTCCATCATCCCGGCGTTGGTCAACTGCCGCAGTTTCACGATCAGATCCGATGTTATCTCTGCCATAAAAAACCAATAATTATCGCTTGCGTTGATGCAATCAGAAAGGACAAACCCGCCGGCGGACACACGCCGCCGCTCGCGGGAAACGGGCTCTCGCCGACTGAGGGTGCGCCTAAGCGGGCGTGGCAGGCGGCGCTACGGACGCCGGGGCGGCGAG
This sequence comes from bacterium, assembly GCA_021784265.1. Lineage (GTDB taxonomy): Bacteria > Verrucomicrobiota > Verrucomicrobiia > Limisphaerales > J093 > JAJXTA01. The sequence continues at coordinate 2,474 of JAJXTA010000388.1, forward strand.
GGCGGCGGTCACGGCGGGAGCCGCCGCTTCCGTGGGCGGCGCCGCGGCGGGCGTAGTCACCGCGGCCGCGGCCTCTTCCTCCACCTTCCGGCGGGCGTGCTTGGCCTCATACTCGGCCCGGGCGCGTCCCACCGCCTGGCCCACGACGCTCAGGATCATCCGCACCGAGCGGATGGCGTCGTCGTTGCCGGCCACCGGGTACGTGGTCAAATCCGGATTACAATTCGTATCGACAATGGCCACCACCGGAATCTTCAGCCGGCGCGCCTCCGCGACGGCGTTGTGCTCCCGTTTGATGTCCACGATAAAGAGGGCGCTGGGCAGCCGCTCCATAATGCGGATGCCATCCAGATTCTTGATCAACCGGGCCAACTCCCGGCGGAGCATCGACTGCTCCTGCTTCACGTACTGGTGGATGCTGCCGTCGGTCTCCATCTTCTCGATCTCGCGCAACCGCTCCATCGAGCGCTTGATCGTCTTCATGTTGGTCAGGGTGCCCCCCAGCCAGCGTTCGGTCACGTGGGGCTGACCGCAACTCTTGGCGGTCTCCTTGACCGCCTCCTGCGCCTGTTTCTTGGTGCCCACGAAGAGCACCTGCCCCCCTTTGCTGGCGGTCTCGCCCAGGAAGGTGCAAGCCGCCTCCAGTTGGGCCAGGGTCTTGCTAAGGTCAATGATGTGGATGCCGTTGCGGGCGTCGAAGATGAACGGTTTCATCTTCGGGTTCCACCGCCGCGTTTGGTGGCCGAAATGCACGCCCGACTCAAGGAGCTCTTTAATGCCGATGCTAATCACAGGTTTCCAGGTTCGCAGCCGGCCCCACAGGGGGGCGGGCCATCCCGCGGAATACGGGATTGATTTTAATGTTGTTCTGGCCTCCCGGAACCACTCGGACCCGGGCAGTTATGGCCGTGTTGCCTCTCGCCGCCCGCGCCCCCGCCCCCTGCGCCCGCGGCGAAAAAGAGAATCAAGCCTAGCAAAGCCGGGGGCCAATGCAACTCCTTTTTGGGTTGGGTACGCAGGCTCGCGGGCTCGCGGGCGGGCTGGCGGCCGGGAAGCCTCGAGGGCCGCTTGCTGGGAGCCTGGTCCGCAGGGGGGGAGGACCCAAACCTGCCCGCGCGGACGATGACCCAACCGCGCTCCAGGTCCGCGTCCTTGACGCGCAGACGGAGCAGTTCCATCAACCGCAGGACGCTGCCGTACGTGAGTTCGGCCATGAGGCCCGTGGTGGGGGTCAGGGCCTCGAAGAGGCGGTGGCACTCGCCGCGGCTCAGGACGACCGGCACGCGTCGCGAAGCGCGCGCGGCGGTGAACCGCTCCACATCAACCGCTGTTCCCAGTGCGTTTTGCCCAAGTCCGGTTGGCTCGGCGGCGCCGCCTCCCGTATCGCCAAATCCCGGGATTTCACGACGGATTCTGCCTCCACTTTGGCTGCTTGATGGCGCGGGCGTGATGGCGATAATCCGCCATGAACAAAGGCAAAACACTTTGTCTTTTCACTTCCTTTTTTGCCGGAGGTCTTTGCCCAAATAAATGCTGTTAGGCGGCAACACCGCACCCAGCCAAGAAAGCTCTGAAAGACAAATCGCCAGCAAATAATTCAGAGGCCGCTGTTACCAACGAACGTGCGCTATCAGCAAGCCCACAAAAGATTTTCGCCGTTTTCGCGTCGCCGACCCGCCTCGCGCGCTGGTGGGGACCAAAGGCTTTCACAAAGACGTTCGAGCGATTCGAGTTCACGCCCGGCGGTCATTGGGTTTTTGTGATGCACGGCACAAACGGAGCGAATTATCCCAACGAGAACGTCTTTCGGGAGATTCAGCCCCATAGCAAGATGGTCATTGAGCATGTTGGCCAGCCTTGGTAACGGCTGACCGTGACGTTGACGGCACGCGGCGACCCAACTCAGTTGGCCTGGTTTCAG
>JAJXTA010000389.1 GCA_021784265.1 bacterium
TGACACACCCAACCGGGAGGCTTCCGCCCGCGACCCGGACCCGTTGCTCTGGCTGCCGCTCACGACGGCCCGAGCGCCGGGCGGGGCGCGCCATCACGCGCGCCTCCAGCGCCCGACAAGGGTGAGCGGGGCGGCGCTCGCCGGGCCCGGGCGCCTCTGTCAGCCGGGCGCGAGGATCGGTTCAAGCGCGCCGGACGAAACGCCTTGCCCGTCTCCCGCCCGGTGGCATACTCAAACTTGGGTCGGCTGGCCTGGGCGCCCCCATAGCTCAAATGGATAGAGCAGCAGTTTCCTAAACTGCCTATCCCCGTTCAATTCGGGGTGGGGGTACCAGCCGGACCGGCGATGAGGGCTGCCTTGGGTTCGTTTCTGGTTCTCCCGAAAGTCAGTGTCTGGGAGGCCGGGAGGTGGCGGTGTGGGGTGCGAGCCGGAGTTTCCTTTATCATGCGTTTGGGGTGCGCGAGGGTTACGAGTGCGTAAAAACCCTGTACGACGAGGGTGGCATCCGCCTTGGGCGGGAGGCGCGCATGGAAGACGTGGAGCCGGAGAACCTGCCCGGGCAGCCCCTGGCTGCCGCTGCGATGCACGGCTGAAATGCGGAAGCAACTGATAGTTGGATTATATGAGCAGGAATGATGTGTTTGTTGCCCGGCTGGCGGGGCGAGCCGTCGTATCGACTTTGGCGGCCCGCCTTGTGCCGCGGCATCATACCGAGGGAGCGACTACCCAGGTAGTGGCGACGGAGGCGGCGGTGACCAAGCGGGCGGCCGCGCCCGAGGAGGGAACGCATGAAGCGACCAACAAGGCGATCGTGTTCACTGTAACCCCTGCGCCTGCGGAGTGGGACAAGCACCTGGAACGCGAATTTCGGCAGCTCGCGCTTCAGGAAGCCAGGAGAGCGTTGACGGAGCCCGAGTCGGCCCGCTTGGAGCAGTTGAATCAGTGGCGAGACCGTTTGCGCTGCCCGCTGTCAGCGGCGGAGATCCATGGTCAGCTCAAGCGCGACCGGTTGCTGGTGCGGATGGAAGAACTCCTAAAGGACTATATTGAGTTTGAAAAAGCCTCGAGTAAAGCGAGGGCCGCCCCCTAAGAAACCGATCAAGCGCCATAAGTGTGCTTCCTGCCTTCCCGAGTCAAAGAGGGATTTTGACGGGCGGTGCGCGTATCCGATGCGGCATGAGACGCGGGCCGGGAAGCTGGAGGTGGACCATTCTGATCCCCGGCGCAAGAAAGACCTTATCCAGCGGTATGAGAATCTCTTCCCAGCGTCCCGCCACTGCAACGGGAAAGAAGCGAACACCTGGCCGAGCAAGGCGGAATGGGACGCTGGATGCCGATTTTTGAATCCGTGCGAGGAAACGGATCATGGCGAGCAGATCTTTGAGGATCGTGTGACTCATCCGCTGGTTGGGATTACCTCTGCGGGCGTGTGGCGCATCCGAGTTTGCGCGCTGAACGCGGACCACCTCGTGGCGGAAAGGAAGCGTCGTGCGGAGGGTTGGCATCTGTTGAAGAACCAAGCCTTCCGACAGGTGAAAGGCAACGGTCAGGAGGTATGTGAACTGATCGGAAAGTTCCGCCAGGAAGTCGAGTTGATGATTCCGGAGATTGCGGCGCTACCAGGTGGAGCCGGTAGCGCGACGAAGGTGTAGCGACATCGTGGCAAACGCCGGTCCGCGCTGGGGCGCCCAATCCGGCGGTGGATGGGGCGAATTTCGTGGTTGACTTCCTCCAGCCCGGCACGTATAACCCCGGCCATGAACCGCAGAGGCGTCTCCCGCTCTCTCGCGTGCCGCGTTGGAGTCGCGGTGCTGGCCATCTTGTTGTGTCGTCCAGGCCAGACTCGGGCGGCGGAAGGCCAAGATTCGCAAAAACCTGCCGACCAGTTCCAAAACCTACTCCAGCAGTACCAGAGCGCGCAGCAGGAGTTCTTCCGCGCTTATCAGGCCGCCAAAACCGACGAGGAACGCCAAAAGATCGCGCCGCGCTATCCCCAGGCCAACAGCTATGCGCCGCGGTTCCTGGCGCTGGCCCGGCAATACCCAACCGACCCGGCTGCCCTGGACGCCCTGGTTTGGGTCGTGTCCGTCGCCAGGTTCGGGCCGGACGCGCAGGATGCCCTCGCCCTTCTTCAGCGCGACTATCTGCGGAGCGATAAGCTCGCGCCCGTCTGCCAGAGCCTTGCCAATTCGCCGTTGTCGCACGGGGAGGAGTTCCTCCGGGCAGTCGCCGCCAAGAACCCGCACCACGATATCCAGGGCCAGGCGCTCTACGCGCTGGCTCTCACCGAGAAGGATCGCTCCCCAACCGAGGCCGAGAAGCTCTTCGAGCAGGTGGCGGCCACGTTTGGTGACGGTGCCTCGTTCCGCGGGACGCTCGCCGACGCAGCCCACTCCGAGCTTTACGAGATGCGCGCTTTGGGCGCAGGCAAGCCGGCGCCGGAAATCGAGGGCCAGGACCTGGAGGGCAAGCGGTTCCGCCTCAGCGACTATCGCGGCAAGGTGGTGATGCTTGACTTCTGGGGCGACTGGTGAGGCCCCTGCCGGGCCATGTACCCGCACGAGCGGTCGCTCGTGAACCGAATGAAGGGGAAACCGTTTGTTCTGCTTGGCATCAACAGCGATCCGCGGGAGCACTTGCGGCAGACCATCCAGAAGGAGCACATGACGTGGCGCTCCTGGTGGGACGGGGGCAACACCTCCGGCCCGATTGCCAGCAAGTGGAACGTCCATGGCTGGCCCACCCTCTACCTGATCGACGCCAAGGGCGTTATCCGCCACCATTCGGTCGGTTCGCCGGGAGAGGAAAGGCTCGACAACTGGATTGACGAGCTGGTTGCCAAAACAGCGGCGCCCTGACAGGGCTGGCCGCTTCAACCCCTGCGGAATTCTCCGCATCCAGTACCGGAAAACACAATGGCACGGCCGCTTCCTGGCAGAAATCCCTTCTCCGCGGGAGCGACGTCCTGTCTGCCCGTAGCAAAGTCATGAATACCGGTTCTCCCGAAAGTCAGTGTCTGGGAGGCCGGGAGGTGGCAGTGTGGGGCACGAGCCAGAGTTTCCTTTATCATGCGCTTGGGGTGCGCGAGGGTTACGAGCACGTAAGAACCCTGTATGCCGAGGGTGGCATCCGCTTTGGGCGGGAGGCGCGCCGGGAAACCGTGGAGCCGGAAAAACTGCCGCGTTTGGAAGAGGCACTCAACCACAACGAACCCTTGTCCATCGGCTATCTGTCGAAGGAGGCGGTGGGGTTGCCCTGGGAACAACCCTCCTATGCCCGGATGAAGGCCTTCCTGCATAAAGGGTGCCCCTGCACGGCCGCATCGGGTGTGCGGCGGATGAGGCAACTGGCCAACACCTTTCGGGTCAACAGGCGCGGCCTCCTTACCTGGTGGAAGCATCGAGTCAACAATGGCCGGATGGAAGGCACTAACCACAAAAACAAGACACTCCTGCGCCAAACCTGCGGCCTGCGCGACGAGCGTTACTCCGTTCTCAGACTCTATGCCCTTCAGCATTCCAGACACGAACTTCTCGGATGAGCCGGGAAACCTCAAGCGTGCGCAGTTCTACGCCGATTACCAGCGTGGCTTGAACGGCCAACCACAGCCGTGGACGTTCGCTAATGCCTATTCTCTTCAGTGGCAGCGTCCGCGTCGAGATCGATCCGATCCATTGCCGTAGCACGAGCCGCCATGAAACCCCGCCTGGTTCCCTTATCACTCGCTGCGTGCGCCTTTTTCGTGAGCGGTCAGGCCACGCCGGGCGCGATAGCGGCCCCGGCAGTTCGCCTCACTGGGGCCTATGAAGCGTCAAACTACGATTCGCACGGAAACCCGGTCTATGTGGATACGGGGACGTTCACCGTCACGCTCGCCGGAGCGCGCTGGGGCGTGACACTATTATCGAACCTGGATCCGTACCACAACCCTTCGGAGGTTGCCTGCGATGGTACAAACATCTACGGGTTCACGCCGGGGAGCGCTGGCACGTACAGCGTTCGACCAGGCAGTGCCGTGCAGCATTTTCAGGGCGCCGGGACCATCTTTCCGGGCCTTGTGCATCCAATGCCGCTCCCCGCCGGCGGATTATGGTGGTTATACTGTAGCGGGGCCGTACTAACCAACGGCGACACGGAGGTTCCAGATGTTTTGATGACACTGGGTCCGGCGGGGGGGGCAAACCTGTTCCACCACCAGCAGCCGGTGGCGGACACCGCCCAACTTGGGCTCGCTGAGGCGAGGCTCTACCTTTCAGCACCGCGGGGCGATGCGTCCCCAGCGATCGCCGAGCTCACCGCTGTTGAAACACATCAGGTCGGGGGCGTACGCTACGTGAGTAGGGCCTACATACGGCGACTACGCATCGGCGCCGAGCAGACTAACGAACGACCAC
>JAJXTA010000390.1 GCA_021784265.1 bacterium
GTCTCCCCCACCTCGAAGTTGACCTTCGGCCGCTCGGTGTCTTCCGACTCGGACATCTTGGCCTTGATCACGTCGATCTCGTCCTGGGGCGTCGGCGAGGGCCGGTCCCCGCCCACGAACCCAATCACGCCCTTGGTGTCGCGGATGAAATACCATGGCCGCTCGATGATCCGAGCGTTCTCGTCCAGCAACACCAAGTCGATGAAGACGTAACCGGGATAGAGTTTGCGGGTGGTTACGGTCTTCTTGCCCCCGCGCACCTCGGCGACCCGCTCCATCGGCACCAGCACTTCCTTGACAAACTCCCCCATTTCCTCGGCCTTGAGCCGCTTCTCGATGCTCTCCTTGACCTTCAGCTCCTGCCCGGAGAGGGTATGGAGGACAAACCATTGGCTGTTCATCGGGGGGGGCGCGTGCGGGCGGGTTAGAGCTTGGGCAGGATCTTGCGCACGAACTCCAGGATGATGTAGTCCGTGCTCATAATGAAAAGCCCCAGCAAGGCGATGGTGATCATGACCACCACTGTCGAGCCTTTGAGCTCCTCGACGGACGGCCAGGTGCATTTGCGCAACTCTTCGCGCGTTTCCAGCACGTAGTTCGCCAGGCGTTTAAGATAGCCCGCGTACCACGCCCAGGCGAAGAGCGCGCCCACAACCACAACCCAGATGCCAATTTTTACCAAATCGTTCACAACAATTCCGGCTGGCGGAGGGGGAGGGATTCGAACCCCCGAGGGCGATAAGCCCTAGCGGTTTTCAAGACCGCCGCGATAGACCACTCTGCCACCCCTCCGTGTCGCGAGGCTGGCAGGGCGGGAGGGACTCGAACCCCCAACCGACGGTTTTGGAGACCGCTACTCTGCCAATTGAGCTACCGCCCTAGCCACAAACATGCAGGTTTGAAAAAATCATCTTAGCGCGAGGTCCACCCCGTTCACTCGAGGATCTCGGTGACCCGCCCGGCGCCGATGGTGCGCCCGCCTTCGCGAATGGCGAACCGCTGCCCGCGCTCCATCGCGATGGCGGCAATCACCTTGACTTCCACCGACACATTGTCCCCGGGCATCACCATTTCAACGGTGGCCGGCAGGGTCACGTTGCCCGTCACGTCGGTCGTGCGGAAGTAAAACTGGGGCCGGTAATTGGTGAAGAAAGGCGTGTGCCGCCCGCCTTCGTCCTTGGACAGCACATAGACCTCGGCCTTGAAGTGGGTGTGGGGCGTGATCGTCCCCGGTTTGGCCAGGACCATACCGCGCTCCACGTCCTCTTTCTTGGTGCCCCGTAGCAGGACGCCCACGTTGTCGCCGGCGCTGGCCTTGTCCAGCAGTTTGCGGAACATTTCGATGTCCGTCGCCACCGTCTTGTGCGTGTCCTTCAGCCCCACGATTTCCACTTCCTGCATCCGCCCCAGCTCGCCGCGCTCCACCCGCCCCGTCACGACCGTGCCGCGGCCTTCAATGTTAAACACGTCTTCGATGCTCATCAGGAACGGCTTGTCCACCTCCCGCACCGGCAGGGGGATGAAGGCGTCCACCGCGTCCAGCAGGTTCTGGATGGCCTGCTCGTGTTTGGGATCGGCCGCCATCGCCAGCTTGGCGCTGCCGCGCACCACGGGCGTCTTGTCGCCGGGGAAGCCGTACTTGGTCAGCAGGTCACGGACCTCCATCTCCACCAACTCCAGCAGCTCCGGGTCGTCCACCAGATCCACCTTGTTGAGGAAGACCACGATGGCCGGCACGCCCACTTGCCGGGCCAGCAGAATGTGCTCGCGGGTTTGGGGCATCGGCCCTTCCGAGGCGTCCACCACGAGGATGGCGCCGTCCATCTGCGCCGCCCCGGTGATCATGTTCTTGATGTAGTCGGCGTGCCCCGGACAATCCACGTGGGCATAGTGACGCTTGTCGCTCTGATACTCGACGTGGGAAATCGCAATCGTCACGGTCTTGGTCTCGTCGCGCACCGTGCCCCCTTTGGTGATTTCCGCGTAGGAAATCTTCTGGGCCAGCCCCTTGCGGGCCTGGACCTCGACCAGGGCGGCGGTCAGGGTGGACTTGCCGTGATCAATATGGCCGATCGTGCCGATGTTCACGTGCGGCTTGGTCCGTTGAAACGATTCTTTTGCCATTACAATTCCTGCGGTTCTAGTTGTTTTTCAATCGCCAGATTCTGGAGCCCATGATCAGGTTTGAACTGATGACCTCGTCCTTACCAAGGACGCGCTCTACCGACTGAGCTACATGGGCAACAGCCACAAAGCCTTGCCCTCTGGCCGCTCGCCAGACGACAAATCACCGTCGCCCCTCCGCTCCCGCATGCCGAGCCGATTAGGGGCTAACGGTAACTTAAACTCTTAGCCAACTCAAACGAAAGCGTTACGCTAGGCGACCGCAAAACTTCTGTCAACCCCTTTTCGCAAGAAATTCACCCCGTCCCGCCTCGACCCTGGCTTGATTGACCCAAACCTGGCCCGGGCTCGCCCGATCACGGGCTCAAAACCCCATCACCATTGGGGGCAATAACCCAACTCACCCCGGCGGCCAGCCCATCGCCCGGCCGCCGAGGATGTGGCAGTGCAGATGCGGCACCGATTCGCCTCCGTCGGGTCCGTTGTTGATGACCAGCCGGTAGCCGCCGTGCAGACCGGCCTGCCGCGCCACCTGGGCCGCCTTGAGCAGCAAATGCCCCAGGAGCGCCTGCGCCCCGGGTCCGGCTTCCGCCAGCCGGGTGATGGGTTGCCGGGGTACCACCAGGATATGGACCGGCGCCTGGGGGTTCACGTCCCGAAAGGCCACCACCAGCTCGTCCTCGTAGATGATCGTGGCGGGGATCTCCCGGCTGCAAATCTTTTCAAAAATGGTCTTGCTCATAACCCAGCGCGCTCCCGCGGTCACTCGACCACCAGCGAACACCCCTCGGCCTCCTTCACCTCACACAGGCAGCACCGCAGATACTCCACGATCTGATCATTGAGGGCTTGGCACCGCCCGCTCCACCGCCGGGCGCCCGCTAACTGCTTCACACACGGGCGTAAACCGACGAACCGCAACACCCGCGGCCCCCGCCGCAACTGCCCCTGCATCTCCGTCCGCAACCGGTTGAAGAAGGCCAGCTCGAAGCCCTTGCCCGACGCGCAGGCCAGCTCCCGCAGGTCCGCCTGGGCGACCGGCGGGACCTCGAGTACTGAGTCAGGCCCAATGACCGCCAGCCCCAACCCACGGAGCACTCGAACCAGCGCGACGGAGAACTCCGCCACCGTCACCTGCTCCCGCCCCAGCTCGACCTTAAAATAATGCAACACCCCGGCCGCGGCGTTGCGCACGATCTCCGGATCCAGTTGCGCCACGCTCTCCCCAACCAGCTCGATCACCACCTGCTCGGCGGAGCAAGGAATACAGCCGTTGGTCGTCTCAAAAACCAGGTAGTCGGTATGTAGCTGTATCACGACGAACCTCCAGCTTTTTGACCGCTTGCACGAAGTCGGTGGCCTCCTCAAACCGCCGATACACGCTGGCGAAGCGAACGTACGCCACCGCATCCAACGCCCGCAGTTCTTCCATGACCCGCTCCCCAATCGCCACGCACGAAACTTCCCCGTCGTATCGGTCGTGGAGATCGGCAGTGATCCGCTCCACCGCCTGCTCGATCGCCTCCGGGCTGATCGGCCGCTTCTGGCAGGCCTTCCGGATGCCGTTCAGTAGTTTCTCTTGCGCGAACTCTTCCCGCCGTCCATCCCGTTTCAATACCATCAAGGTTTGCTGCTCGATCTGTTCATAAGTCGTGAACCGGTGGGAGCATTTCAGGCATTCCCGCCGACGGCGGACGGCAGCGCCTTCCCGGGAGGCACGGGAATCGATCACTTTGTCATCCTGGCAACCGCACTTCGGGCAACGCATAGAGCACGACCACGCCACTGCTAAATGTGGTGAGTGCTCCCTACCACACAAAATGTTGTGGTGTCAAGCAGGAGAAATCGCCCGTCCTCCGAGCGATGGCCGGAACGACCGACAGAGAGGAAGCCCAGCCGGCACACACGCGCCCAAGCCCCGCGCCGGCCCTGGGCAGCGGCTACCGACTAGACCGGCGGTTGGCGTCGCCGCACGGTCTGGACGGTCTGGAGGGCGCAGGAGAGCCACAGAACACTCAGCAGACCGATGATAACGATTTGGCCTAGAACGGGATAACTATAGACCAAGAAGGCGATGGCGGCACAAAGGACCGTCGCTTTGGTCAGGTCGAGCACATTCATCTGACGATTCGGCTACTCGGGCAGCCCGGGCGGCGACGGGCCTGCTGCTTAGGCCCAGAGGAGCAGCCAAACCGGTCGCGGTACTTCACGGGCGCCCAGTAATTCTAGCACGTTGCGTGCCGCCCGCAAGACCGGGAAAATGGCT
>JAJXTA010000391.1 GCA_021784265.1 bacterium
GAAGAAGGAAGAAGAGCTTTCAACCGAATAGCCGAAGAAAACTCAAACCGAAGAACCCGGAATTTCAAACCGGCGGTTTTCCTCCACTTTCATTCCGCCGCTGACACGCGGCACCCTCTTGAGCGCCCGGGGCCTGGAAGTGACCCGGGCGGGCCTCAAAGCCAAGACCGAGGATTACCTCCACCACACCCGCCTCTCTTCGGCCACGATTGACGCGGCCGCGCGGCGCGCCTTGGCCGATGTGAACCAAGCCACCAGCACCGCTAACTAATCCACCCTCCCCCCGTTCCCGTCGGCGTTCGCTCATGCGCTCAATCCTCACGAAGTTGCTCCGGTGTGGTGTCTTCCGCCTGGCCTCCAGCTTGGTCCTTGTCGTCGCGCTCGCCGCTTGCCGGGGCGCGGAACCGGTCTGGGTGGCGGGCGTTACCGAACCGATCAAGGACCTGACCCTGGCCTTCCCTGTCCTTGGCGTCATCAACGCCCGGCACTTTGCGGAGGGCGCCGCGGTGAACCGGGGGCAGGTGATTGTGGAGCTGGAGAAGCGCCTGGAGGAGCTGGAGGCCGAGCGCAAGCAGCTCGAGCGCGACCAAGCCAAGGCCGAGCTGGACCGCCTCAAGTCCCTGGCCCAGCGCAACACGATCTCCGTCAGCCGGGAAGAGATCGAGAAGAAGCAAGCCGAGTATGACATCGCGCGGGTGGATCACGAGGTGGCGGTCGAGCTGGTGCGGCGCCGGGTCATCGTCTCCCCCATCGATGGCTACGTGACCCAGTTTTACAAGGACGTGGGGGAGAAATGCGACGAGCAGGAGCCGGTCCTGCGGATCGTCGATACCCGCCGGTGCTACTTCGTCACCAACCTGGAGGCCAAGAGCGGCGGCGCCCTCAAACTCCAGCAACGGGTCCAACTCGCCCTGGACACCGGCACCAACGCCCCGCCCATCGCCGGCGCCATCAGCTACATTTCGCCGGTGGTGGACCCGGCCAGCGGCCTGCTCCGCGTGAAGGCCGTTTTCGATAACGCGGATGGGGCCATCCGGCCCGGGATCGGCGGACGGATGCTTCTGCCTTGATTGGGTATGGCTGCTGGCGACCCCTCCTCCCCCGGCCCGCCCCACCTGGAGTCGGTGTTGAGTGACTTGACGCGGCTGCGGCGCTTCCCGGGTCCGCCGGCGGAGTTCTGGCCCACGCTGGTGGCGGACTTGGGCCGCCTGGCGGGCGCGGCCCGTGGCGTGCTGCTGCTTGCCGGCGCGGCGCCCACCGACGGGCTGCGGAAACTGGGGGAATGGTCCGCCAACGGCCACGCGGAACCGGCCGCGTTCAGTCGGTGCTTGCCGGCGCTGGTCGCCGAGTGTGTGCGGCAGGCCCAGGGCCGCCAGACCCTCGAAAATGGACGCGTCCCCGGCACCAAGAACTTCGCCGTGGGCGTGAACCTTCGGTTTGCGGCCGGGGCGACCCCGTGCGTGGCGGCGTTTCTGCTCTTGGATCATGACGAGGGCCGGGCCAACGAAGCCCTCGTGCGGCTGCAATTGGCGGCCGACGTGCCCCTCTCCTACCAAACCAACCAAGCGACGGCGCAAGCCCAGCACGACGTCCAGAAGTTCGCCGTGGTGCTCGACGTCCTGGCCTTGGTCAACGCGGAGCAGCGGTTCCTCGCCGCGACGCTGGCCTTGTGCAACGGGGTGGCCGAGCGCTTTCAGTGCGAGCGGGTCAGCCTGGGGTGGCTGGAGCAAGGCTTCGTGCGGCTCAAGACCATCAGCCGCACCGAGCGCTTTGACCGCCAGACCGCCGCGGTGCGGGCCCTGGAGGTCACCATGGAAGAGGCCCTGGACCAAGACGAGGAGGTGCTCTGGCCCGCCCGCCCGGAGGCCGGGGTCGTCACCCGCGACCACGAGAAATACGCGCGCGAACAGGGGGTGGCCCACCTCGTCTCCCTGCCGCTGCGCGCCGGCGCCGAGCCGGTGGCCGTCCTGACCTGCGAACGGCTCCGGGACGGCTTCAGCCCGCTGGAAGTGGATCAACTCCGTCTGGCGGCGGACACGGTCGCGCGCCGGCTGGTGGACCTGCACCGGTTCGACCGCTGGTTTGGGGCGCGCTGGGTCCACAGCCTTCGGGGGACAGCGGCGACGCTGGTGGGTCCCAAGCACACCTGGGCCAAGGTGGGGTCGGTGTTGGGCGCCCTGGCCCTGATCGCGTTATGCCTGCCCGTGTACCCCTATCGGGTCGAAGGCAATTTCATCCTGCGCAGCGACGACGTCGCCTACCTCACCGCCCCGTTCGACGGCTACATCCAAAGCGTCCCGGCGCGGCCCGGGGATCGGGTGCCGGAAGCCGGAGTGCTCCTGCGCCTCAACACCGATCAATTGGCCTTGGAGGAAGCCGCCGCCATCGCGGATGAGACCCGGTATCAGCGCGAAGCGGACAAAGCCCGCGCCGCCCGGGCGCTGGCCGAGATGCGCATCGCTCAAGCCCAAGCCGAGCAGGCCCGGGCGCGGTTGGAGCTGGTGCGGTACCGGCTGGGACAGGCCGGCATCCGCGCGCCCTTTGGCGGGGTGGTCATCGAGGGTGACCTGCGGGAACGGGTGGGGGCCCCGGTCCGCCAAGGCGACGAGTTGTTCAAGTTGGCCCGGCCGGAATCGCTCTATCCGGAAGCCGAGATTAACGAGCGGGACGTGCATGAGATCCTGGGCAAGTCCACGGGGCAGATCGCCTTCGTGGCGCGGCCGAAGCTCAAGTTCCCGATCCAGGTGGTCCGCCTGGAACCGGCGGCAGTACCCAAGGAGAAAGAGAACGTCTTCCGGGTCCGCTGCCGGTTTGTGGGCCCGGCGGAGCCGTGGTGGCGGCCGGGGATGAGCGGGGTCTGCAAAATCGCGGTCGAGCGCCGGACCTTGGTTTGGATTCTCACCCACCGCACGGTCGATTTCCTGCGCCTGCTCCTCTGGTGGTGAGGATGAGCGAGGCGCCCCTAACGTTTAGCGAGTCGTGGTACCGGGTGGCCGGCCAACACCTGAGCCTGCGGCCTTCGGTCCGGGTCCAGCGGCAGCACTTCCGCGGCGAGCGCTGGATCGTGCTGGAGAACCCGTTGAACAACGAGTTCTTCCGCCTCCGGCCCGCCGCGTATGAGTTGGTCGCCCGGCTGCGGCCCGAGCGCACGGTCGAGGAAGTGTGGCGCGAGTGCCTCAACCGGTTTCCGGACGAGGCCCCGGGGCAGGAAGCGGTGATTCGGCTGCTGGCGCAGCTCTATCACGCCAACCTCCTGCAATACAACCTGGGGACGGACGCCGCCCAGCTCTTTGAACGGCTGGAGCGCACCCGCCAGCGGGAGACCCGCCTCCGGCTCTTGAACGTCATGTTCATGCGCTTTCCGCTGTTGGACCCGGATCGGTTCCTGGTCTGGAGCCTGCCGCTGGTGGGCAAGCTCATCAGCCCCTGGGGCGCCCTGGTCTGGCTGGGGATGGTGGGGTGGGCGCTCCAGGTGGCCATCGCCCACGCCAGCGTGTTGCTGGACCAGGCGCAGGGGATTCTGGCGCCGGCGAACCTCCCCTGGCTTTACCTGGGGATGGTCATCCTCAAGACGCTGCACGAGTTCGGCCACGCTTATTTCTGCCGGCGTTACGGCGGGCAAGTGCACGCGATGGGCGTCCTGCTGATGATCTTCACGCCCATGCCGTACATGGACGCGACCTCGGCCTGGGGTTTTCGAGCCCGCTGGCAGCGGGTGCTGGTGGGGGCGGCGGGGATGATTGTCGAGGTGTTCGTGGCCGCCCTGGCCACCTTGGTGTGGGCCCACACGGGGCCGGGCACCCTGCACGGCGTGGCTTACAACATCATGTTGATCGCGTCCGTCTCGACCCTGATCTTCAACCTCAACCCCCTGCTCCGGTTTGACGGCTACTACATCCTCTCCGATCTCGTGGAGATTCCGAACCTGAACCAGCGGGCGAACCTGCAGTTGCGCTACTGGGCCGAGCGTTACCTGTTCGGGGTGCAACAAGGGGAGAGTCCGGCCCGCACGCGCCCGGAGGCGGGCGGGTTGGCCGCGTTCGGGGTGGCGGCGGGCCTCTATCGGGTGGTGGTGTTTGGGGGCGTGTTGCTGCTCGTGGCCGACCGGTTCCTCCTCCTCGGGGTGGTCATGGCGGCCACGTGCGCGGTGGCGTGGATCGCGGTGCCAACGTTCCGATTGCTGGCGTATCTGGCGGGGAGCCCGCGGCTGGACCGCACCCGCCCGCGCGCGTGCGCGGTGACGGCGGCGTTGGCCGGCGGCCTGCTGGCCGCCCTGACGTTCCTCCCCCTGCCCCATCATTTCCGCGCTCCGGGGGTCTTGCTGAGCCAACAATGGGAGGAGGTCCACAACCGAACCGCCGGGGTCGTGGAGGCCGTGGTGACCGCGC
>JAJXTA010000392.1 GCA_021784265.1 bacterium
CCGACAACGCGAGGTCCTTGGCCGTAGCCCCCATCTCCAAGGCCAGCACGCCCTCGGCAATCAGTTCCCCCGCCCCATGCCCGACGATCCCCACCCCGAGCACCCGCTCGGTCGCAGGGTCGATCACCAGCTTGGTCATGCCATCGGGCCGGTCGAACGTCAGCGCCCGACCCGACGCCGCCCACGGGAACTTGGCGATCTCGACGGCCAGACCTTTCTGGCGGGCTTCGGCCTCGGTGAGACCGCACCAAGCCAGCTCGGGATCGGTGAAGACGACGGCCGGGATGATGAAACTGCTCGGGGCGCCCGTGGCGCCGACGATCGCCTCGACGGCGAGGCGGGCTTCGCGGGCGGCCTTGTGCGCCAGCAAGACCCCGCCGGCGATGTCGCCGATGGCCAAGATGGACGGGTCCGCCGTCCGCTGATGTTCGTCCACCTCGACGAAGCCCTTCTCATCGCGGGTGAGTTTGGTGTTTTCCAACCCGAGATCATCGTGGTTGGGGACGCGCCCGACGGAGACCAAGACCCGGTCGTAGTTCTCCTCCAGTTTCTGGCCGTTCACCTCGGTAACGACTTGGATCTGATGCCCGCGGGTGGCCATGTGGAGGACCTTGGCTTTGACGCGGACTTCTTTGAAGGCCTTCTTGGCATAGGCGAGCACCGGGCGGGCCAGGTCGGGGTCGGCGCCGGTCAGGATGTTGTCCAGGGCCTCCACGACCACCACTTGGCTGCCCAGGGTGGCGTACACCGTTCCCAGCTCCATGCCGATGTAGCCGCCGCCGACGACCAGCAGCGTGGCCGGGACCTCCTCGACCTCCAGGGCCTCGGTCGAGGTCATGATGCGGGGGTTGCCCAAATCAAAGGCCCGAGGCAGGGCCGGCTTCGAGCCGGTGGCCAGAATCGCCTTTTGGTAGCGGACAAACCGCTGGCCTTCCGCCGTCTCCACGCGCAGGGTGTTGGACTCCTCGAAATACCCGCGCCCGCGCAAGACCTGGATCCCGCGTTTCTGCGCCAGTTGGGCGATCCCCTGCCCCAGCCGGTCCAGGATCGAGTCTTTCCACGCCCGCAGCCGCGGCAGGTCCAGTTGGGGCGCGCCAAAGGTGATGCCCCGGTACTGGGATTCGCGGGCTGTGCTGATGGTATGGGCGGCGTGGAGCAGCGCCTTGGAGGGAATGCACCCGCGGTTAAGGCAGACCCCGCCCAGGCGCGGTTCCCGCTCGACCAGGACCACCTTCTGGCCGCAGTCGGCGGCATAAAACGCCGCCGTGTAGCCGCCGGGGCCGGCGCCGACCACCACGAGTTGGGTCTCGAGAGAATTGGTAGCATCCATAATCAGGGGCTCAGGCGAGGAGGGCGGGTTCATTGACCTGTTCGAGGCTGGCCACCAACTCGACGATGAACCGGGCCGCCTCGCCGCCGTCGATGACGCGGTGATCATAGGACAGGGCCAAAGGCAGCACCGCGCGTGGTTGCACGCCGCCCTCCCGCCAGACCGGCTGGAGGCGGCTGCGCCCCAAGCCGAGGATGGCCACCTGCGGCGGGTTGACAATCGGGGTGAAGTGCCCGCCGCCGATGCCGCCCTGGTTCGAGAGGGTGAAGCTGCCCCCGCGCAGGTCGTCGGGACTGAGCTTGCGCTCGCGGGCTTTGAGCGCCAACGCCTCCAGCTCGCGGCCGATCTCAGCCAGGGTCTTCTTGTCGGCATCGCGCAGGACCGGGACGATGAGACCGGCCTCGGTATCGACGGCAATGCCAAGGTGGCAATAGGCCTTCAGCACCAAGTTCTCCCCCGTGGCATCGAGACTGGAGTTGAACAGCGGATGCCGGCGGAGGACCGCCGTGAGGAGCTTGATGAGCAGGACGGTCAAGGTGAGCCGGACCCCCTTCTCCTCGAACGCCGGGGCGTGCTGCTTGCGCCACGTCAGCAGCTCGGACACATCGGCGCTGTCGAGTTGCGTGACCCGCGGCACGGTGTTCCAACTCTCCGCCATGCGGCGGCTGATTACCTGTCGGAGGGAGGAGAGCGGCTTGATGGTGACCGGGCCCCATTTGGAGAAATCGATCACCTCGGCCGGGGCTTTGGCGGGGGTGGCCTTGCTGGCCGCGCCGGCTTGGGCCGCCAAGCGCTCCAGCCGTTGGATATAGGCCCGCAGATCGGCCATGACGATCCGCCCGCCTCGGGCCGTTCCCGCCACCTTGGCCAGGTCCAGCCCCAGCTCCTGCGCCAAGGCCCGGAGGCTTGGGGAGGCGGCGGGGCTACCCCCGGGGAGCGGCGGCAGGTCGGGGGCGGGGGCCGGCGGTTCCGGAGAGGACGGCGGGGCGGCGGGAGCCGGGGCGGGGGTGGGCGCCGCGGGCGGTGGCGCGGCTGCGGGTGCCTCCCCGCCCACGGCCAGCAGCCGTTGCCCCACGCTCACCTTGTCCCCCGGTTTGACGAAGATCCGGACCACGGTCCCCCCGGTGGGCGAGGGGATGGTTGCCACGGCCTTCTCGTTCTCCAGCTCGAGGAGCGGCTGGTCTTTAGCGATGGTCTCGCCCTCTTTAACCAAGAGGTTGACAACGACGCCGGAGTCGGCCCCTTCGCCGAGGTTGGGGAGTCTTACGTCCATAAAATCACGCAAGGAGAGGATGGGCCTTTTCGGGGTCCAGGCCGAGGTCTTGAATCGCGCCCGCGACCGCCGCGCGCGGGAGCGCGCCCTTTTGGGCCAAGGCGTGGAGGGTGGCGACCACGATGCATTCGGCGTCCACTTCGAAGAAGCGCCGCAGACGCGCCCGGGTGTCGCTGCGGCCGAAACCGTCGGTACCGAGGGTAGTGAGCCCCCCCGGCACCCACGGGGCGATCTGGTCCGGAACCATGCGCATGTAATCCGACGCGGCGACGAACACGCCTCGTTCCGAAGCGAGCAGCGCCTCGAGATAGGACGCGCGCGGCGGTTCGGCCGGATGGAGCATGTTCCAGCGGTGCGCCTGCAGGGTCTCGTGGCGGAGGCGTTTGTAGTTGGTCGCGCTCCAGACATCGGCGGAGACCCCGTAACGGGCGCCCAGGATTTCCTGGGCGCGCAAGACTTCGTTCATGATCGGGCCGCTGCCCAAGAGATGCGCTTTGTGGGCGGCGCCCTCGAGCCCGGGCCGAAAGCGGTAGAGGCCGCGAAGAATCCCGTCCTCGGCCCCCTCGGGCATCGGGGGCATGAGGTAGCTCTCGTTGTAAAGGGTGAGATAGTAGAAGAGGTTCTCGCCCTGGGCGTAGAGACGGCGCAGGCCGTCGGCGATCACCACCGCGACCTCGTAGGCAAACGCCGGGTCGTAGGTGAGCAGGGTGGGGATGGTGCTGGCCAGCAAGAGGCTGTGGCCGTCCTGGTGCTGGAGGCCCTCCCCGTTAAGCGTGGTGCGCCCCGCCGTCGCCCCGAGCAGGAAACCGCGGGCGCCGATGTCGCCCGCCAACCACATCAGGTCGCCGATGCGTTGGAAGCCAAACATCGAGTAGTAGATGAAGAAGGGGATCATGCCCAGGCGGTGGGTCGAGTAGGCCGTGCCGGCGGAGACGAAGGAGCAGAGCGCTCCGGCCTCCGTGATGCCTTCCTCCAAAATCTGCCCGTCCTGGGTCTCGTGGTAGTAGAGCAGCGACTTGCTGTCCACCGGCTCGTAGAGCTGGCCCTGGGGGGCGTAGATCCCCACCTCGCGAAACAGGGCATCCAACCCGAAGGTGCGCGCCTCATCCGGGATGATCGGCACCACCCGGCGTCCCAGCTCCTTATGCCGCAACAGCAGGCTCAGCAGCCGGGCGAAGGCCATCGTGGTCGAGACCGGCAGCTTGCCTGACCCCTTGAAAAACTCCGCGAAGAAGTCCCGCCCCGGCACCGCCAGGGGGGGGGCGGCGGCCGTGCGCTGGGGCAGATAACCGCCCAAGGCCCGCCGGCGCTCCAGGAGGTAACGCATCTCGGGGCTCTCCGGCGCCGGCCGATAGAAGGGGGTCTCGACCACCGCCTCGTCGTTGAGCGGCACGCCGAACCGCGCCCGGAATTCGCGCAGCTCCTTTTCGTTGAGTTTCTTTTGTTGGTGGGTGACGTTGCGGCCCTCCCCCGCCTCGCCCAAGCCGTAGCCTTTGATGGTCTTGGCCAGGATGACGGTGGGGGAGCCCGTGTGCCGCGCCGCCGCGTGGTAGGCGGCATAGACCTTGGCGGGATCATGGCCCCCGCGCAGGAGTTTGCGAATCTGGTCATCGCTGAGGTGATTGACCAGCTTGAGCAGCTCCGGGTATTTGCCAAAGAAATGCCGGCGGGTATAACTGCCCGGCTCGACCGAGTACTTCTGGTAGTCACCGTCCACCGCCTCCTGCATCCGCTTCAGGAGCAAGCCGGAGGTATCGGCGGCGAGAAAGGGGGCCCAGTCCG
>JAJXTA010000393.1 GCA_021784265.1 bacterium
TCCTCGTCCTCTCCTGGCTTGGGGTACTCCCGTAACGGACGGCTGGCGCCGATCCAGCGGCCGGCCCAGTCCCGGGGCTGGAGCAAGCCCATCGTCCACTCCCCCGGCCGACTCCAAGCCGACCGGCGGCCGTTCTGGTCCCAGACCCGCACCTTCCAGAAGCAGCGCAGCCAGGACCGCAAGGGCGGGCCGCCGTACTCGACCTGAGCCGTTTCGTCGGAGTTGACCTCGCCCGAATCCCAGAGGTCGGCTTGGTCGTCATGCAACGCCTCGAGCGACGAGGCGACGAGGACCCGGTAAGCGGTCTGGCGTTGCGCCCGCGCTCGCGCGATCAGCGTCCAGCTCAACCGCGGTCGCAGGGTGTCGATACCCAGCGGCTCTCGCTGATACTCGCACCGGAGTTCATCCACGGCCAGGGTGGCCGGCGCGGCCGCAACGCGAGCCACGCCGCCGAGATGGAGCCCGACCAGCCACAGCGCCAGCAAAACCAGCCCACCACGCTGCTCACCTCCGCGCCCGCGGACTCGAACCAGACCTCCCACTCGCTGCCACCGAGCGGGTTGGCCCGGGGACATTCCTGGCTCCGGGAGTCTCAGGGAGGTGGTCATCGCGCCCGGGGTTGGTCCAAGCGATAAAACCTCACGGCGTTATCGTGGAATAAGCTTCGCGCTTCCTCGCGGGACAGGTGGGCCGTGAGCCGATCGAGGGTGGCCACCCAATCCGCCCAGGGCGCCGCGCGCAGCACCACGGGCCAATCCCCCCCGAACATGACCCGCCCGATCCCGAAACTCTCCACGACGTGCTCGACGTAGGGCCGCAGGTCCTCCGGTTGCCACCGCTCCAGGTCAGCTTCCACTACCAAGCCGCTCAGCTTGCACCACACATTGTCCAAGGCGGCGAACGCCTTGAGCTGCGCCCGCCACGGGTCCAACTGCCGCTCGCGGATGAAGGGTTTGCCGACGTGGTCCAGAATGAAACGGACGCCCGGACAGCGCCGAATCAGCGCCAGGGCATTGGCGGTCTGTTCCGGCCCCTTCAAGCACAGATCGAAGCCCCAATCAAACTCGGTTAGCAATTGGACCCCGCGAATAAAGTCCGGGCGCAAGCAAAACGCCGGATCGGACTCGAACTGGAGGATGCGGCGGATGCCTTGCACCAGCGGGTTGCGCGCGAGCCGCGTCAGGGCCGCCCGCGCCGCCTCGCCGTGCTCCAGGGGCGCCCAGGCGACCATCCCCGCCAGCCGCGACTCCCGCGCCGCCAGCTCGGTCACCCAGGCCACTTCCCGTTCCGATTGGGCGGGCTCGCACTCGCATTGGACGAACACCATCCGCGCCACCCGCACCGCGCCGCATGCCTGGCGATAGTCTTCCAGCAAGTAGGGCCGATTCAGCAGCGGCACGCTGTCCAGCCACGGGTAGCGCAACGTGCCCGGGTCCCACAGGTGGACGTGGGCGTCAGCGAGGGGAAAGGCGGGCATGGTTCGAGGTCGGAGCCGGCGCGTTGAACCTCATCGCCGCGGCGGGGCGCGCGGGGTGCGGGTCACGACAACTCCGCTGCGCCGCGCGATCCGTTGGATTCATCGTGGGATTCTACCGCCACTCTCGTTCCGGTGGCAAGGCAAGGCGCGACACGGTCCGGCCGCGGCGGGACCGGCGCGACACCGCCCGGTGTTGGTGAGCGTTTCGCCCGCGTTGACCCCATCGATTGTTTTAGCTGGTGTGTGACAGATTATCGCAAGCGCGGTCAGATGATGATGTGGCCTAACCCAGATGCGAAACAGGTGGTGCGCCCAGGCGGGTGAACCGCCGCGCGGGTGGCGGTCCGCGGCATCAAGGACCAGCCACCGACCGTGGCCGGAGAGGGTCGAGGACAGGATTCACCAGATTAGTAGGATTTGGTGAGACGACACTGGGTGGCGAGCCTTCGCGTCCTGTTCATCCGGTTGTTCCGGTCACACAACCCGCGGGGCGGGCCGACGGGCGCCTCGCACGCCACGCCCAGGAGTGCCCCAACGGGAGCAGAACCCGTGGCACAAGCGTTGGTTGGTCCCCGCCTCGCGTCCCGGCGAGCGTCGGCGTGAGCCCTGGGTTCCATGGCGTCCCCCCAGCCCTTCCGCGTCCTTTGCGCTTCTTGCGCATTTTTGAGTGGCTCAGCGGTCGGCGAGCCGGTTAAACTTCACTCTCTGGTCGGGCCCAAGCGCGGGCGCCCGGATCAGGAAACCAATTCTCATGTTGGCCAAACGGGTTATTCCGTGTCTCGATGTGCATGACCGCCAGGTCACGCGGGGGGTGCGCTTTGGCCGGGCCGAGGCTGGGGAGTTGCGGAACGTGGGCGATCCGGTGGAATTGGCCCTGCGGTACAACGCGCAAGGGGCGGACGAGCTCGTCTTCTTCGACATCACCGCCAGCGCGCAGGGCCGGGCGACGATGGTTGAGGTCATCGCGCGGGTGGCCGAACAGTGTTTCATGCCCCTGACCGTCGGCGGCGGCATCCGCACCCTGGAAGACATGTCCACCATGCTGCGGTCCGGCGCGGACAAAGTGAGCATCAACTCGGCGGCCTTGGCCCAGCCGGACCTGATCGGGGCCGGCGCCGCGAAGTTCGGCTCCCAGTGCATTGTGGTCTCGATCGACGCCAAACGGGTGGGACCGGACCGGTGGGAAGTGTTTTCCCACGGGGGCCGCAAGCCGACGGGGCGGGAAGCAGTGGCGTGGGCGCGCCAGGCCGTCGAACTAGGCGCCGGGGAGATTGTCCTCAACAGCATCGACGCCGATGGCACCAAGGCCGGGTATGACATCCCGATCACCCGCCGGGTGAGCGAAGCGGTGGGCGCGCCGGTAGTGGCCAGTGGCGGCGCCGGCCGCCTCGAGCACCTGGCGGAGGTCCTGCTGGAGGGCAAGGCCGACGCGGTCCTGGCCGCCAGCATCTTCCACTTCGGCGAGCAGACGGTGGGGCAAGTCAAAGCCTTCCTCCGGCAACGCGGGTTGCCGGTGCGCTTGGAGGCCGCCGGGATGGGAACAGAACTTCGCGGAGAATGCCTATGAGCTTCCTGGAGCAACTTAAGTTCAACAGCGACGGTCTCATCCCCGCCATCATCCAGGAGCACGGGACCGGGCGGGTGTTGATGATGGCCTGGATGAATCGCGCCTCGCTCCAACGCACGCTGGAGCTGCGCCAGACCGTGTTTTGGAGCCGGTCGCGCCAGAAGTTCTGGCTCAAGGGCGAGACCAGCGGGCACACCCAACGCGTGAAGGACATCGCCTTCGACTGTGACGGCGACACCCTGTTGATCCAGGTGGAACAGCAGGGGGCGGCCTGCCATGAGGGCTACAAGTCCTGCTTCTTCCGCTCCGTGGGCGAGGGGGACCAGGCGGTACGCGTTACCGAGCCGCAGCTCCAGCGCCCGGACCAGATCTACCGCCAGGGGTAATGGACGACACGGTTCCCGTGGGTAGCGCGGCCTACCTGTGCTGCCTGCTGCTCTTGCTGTTGGGCCGAGGCATGGATTTCCTGAGCACGTGGCTGGCCACGCCCAACCTGGTCTTGGAAGCCAATCCCCTGGCCAAGCGGCTGGGGTGGAAGTGGGGCGGGGCGATGAACCTGGCCATCTGTTTGGTGTTCGCGTGCTGGCCCCTGCCCGCCATCGTGATCATCACCACGAGCGTGCTGGTAGCCGCCCGGAACTTCCAAGCCGCCTGGCTGATGCGTACCCTCGGGGAAAGCGCCTACCGGCAGTGGATGGCCGAGCGGTTGCACGAGGCCCGGCGCGGGGTGGTGGTATTCTGCCTACTCGCCCAAACCGTTCTGTACTCAGCGGTGGGGGCGAGCTTGATCCTATTCAGCCAGTCGCAACTAGTGCCGCTGGGGGTCGGCGCGGGGATAGTAACCTATGCGGTGGCGGTGGCGGTCTTTAGCGCCCTTTCGATGTGGCGACTCTGGCGCCGCCGCGATTAGACTCCGTTGCGCGCATGTATTCACCCACCAAAACCGAATTCCTCGGGCTGGCCGCCCAGGGCAACCTCATCCCGGTCACCCGGCGCATCCTGGCCGATTTCGAAACGCCGCTCTCCGCCTACCGCAAGCTGCGCGGACGCGGCGAGTCCTTCCTGCTGGAGTCCGTCGAGGGCGGCGAACATTTGGGACGCTACTCGTTCCTGGGTTTCCGCCCGCGCGCCGTCATCCGGCAACGGGGAGCGCGTGTTGAGCTGGTTCAACCGGGGGGCGTGGTGCGGACTTTCTGCACCGCCGCCGGCCCGGCCATCCCCGGGGCGCCGGTGGTCCGGGACGGTCTGGTGGTGGTCGAACAAGTGCTGGCCGGCTACCGCGCCGTGCCCCTGCCCGGTTTGCCCCGCTTCACCGGCGGGGCG
>JAJXTA010000394.1 GCA_021784265.1 bacterium
GCCGGCCTCCGGCGTCCGGGCCGCCTCGCCCGCGCGGGCCTCGACGCCGGCGGCGGCGCGGAACAGGGGTGCGGCGATGACGTTGCTCAAGGTTTGAGGAGCGGCTTGATTTCCTTCACGAATTCCTTCCGGTCCGTGAAGCCAACGTGGTGGCTCACGATCCGCCCACTCCGGTCCAACACGAACGTTGTGGGGATGGCCTCGATGCCGCCGAAGGCCTTGACCACTTCGTCGTCACCCAAGACCACCGGGTAATTGACGCCCTGCTCCTTCACGAATCGTTTCACCAACCCTTCCCCGCCTTGGTCCAGCGCGACCCCCACCACGGCGAGCCCTTGGGCCCCGTACTTCTTAGCCAACGCCACAAACCCGGGAATCTCCGCCCGGCAGGGCGGACACCACGTCGCCCAAAAATCCAGGATGACCACTTTGCCTTTGAAATCGGCGAGCTGCACCGTCTTGCCTTCCAGGTCTTTGAGCTTCCAGGCCGGGGCCGTGCGGGGCAGGCCCGCCATCGACGAGGCCGGAGTTTCCGAGTGGCCGGCCGCGACGACCAATCCGACCACCGCCACGCCGAGCGTCAGGGCGGCTTTCACGCGTTGTATTGTCATTGAGGGCATTATTATCGGTCGCGCCTGAGAGAAAGCAAGCCGCGGGTTCTTTCGCGGGCGCCGTGCCGCCGGGCGCCGCTCCGCTCGAGCCCGGAGTGGGCGGCGCGGAACGCCACGGCAACGCCGGCACGTCGGCGCGCTCGGCCGGGAAACGGGCGCCAGGAACGTTCGAAAGCTCTTGCTTGACAAGAGCTTAGCGTGCCACCAGGGTTGGCTCGCCATGAGCATGACCACCACCCGGTCCCGCTCCACCTGATGTTGGAGCCCCCGACGCCCATGACCAAGAGGCCCGACGCCGGAGCCGCGGCGGTTCGAGATTCAACTCGCCACCGTCCGCGGCGCGGTGGGACTCCGATTCGCTTCGGAGCTTCGACGGAGCCGTTGCTGCCGCGGCATCGACAATGCGCAACCATAACCTCAACGGGTGGACGATAGCCTTCCTCGGGTTGCTCCTGCTGTTCTTCGGGGTGTTCCTGGCGTATCCGCTGAGCTTTATGCTGAGCCGGGCGTTTGGCGTCGGCGGGACGCCGACCTTGCGCTACTTTGCGTTGCTGCTGGCCAGTCCACTGGAGCGGGAGGCGCTGGGGAACAGCTTCCTGGTCGCCACCCTCACGACCGCGCTGGCCACGCTGCTCGCCTTGCCGGCGGCGCATGTCCTCAGCCGCTACGAGTTCCGCGGCCACGGGCTGCTGGGCGGGTTGTTGCTCGTGCCGATGATCCTGCCGCCCTTCGTGGGGGCGATCGGGCTCAAGCAATTGTTGGCACGGTTTGGCTCGCTGAACCTGCTCCTGATGAAGCTGGGGTGGCTGGCGCCCAATCACCCCATCGACTGGCTGGGGGCCGGCGGTTTTTGGGGGTTGGTCCTGGTCCAGGCCCTGAGCCTCTACCCCATCCTTTTCCTGAACCTTTCGGCGGCCCTGGCCAACGTGGACCCCAGCCTGCGGGAAGCCGCCCAGAGCCTGGGGGCCGGCGGCGGGCGCGTCTTCCGCACGGTCACCCTCCCGCTCATCCTGCCGGGCTATTTCGCGGGGGCGGTGATCGTGTTCATCTGGTCGTTCACCGATCTGGGGACGCCGCTGATCTTCGGTTTCTCGCGCGTGGTGCCGGTGCGGGTGTTTGATTCCATTACCGAACTGAACACCAACCCGATGGGCTACGCTTTGGTGGTGGGGGTCTTGGCGCTGACGCTCGGGCTGTTTCTGGTCTGCCGGCGCCTCTTCGGCACCCAACGCTACGAGATGCTGGCGCGCGGCCACACCGGCGAAGGCAAGCAGCGGGCCACGCCCCGGCAGACGGCGGTGATGGTCTTAGCCCTGACGCTACTCATCGGCCTGGCCCTCCTTCCCCACCTCACGGTGCTAGCCCAGTCTTTCGCCGGCCGGTGGTTTGTCTCCGTGCTCCCCGACCGTTGGACGCTGGCCAACTACGGCGAGGTGCTGGCCGACCGGCTCACCGTCTCGAGTATCCGCAACAGCCTGTTCTACGCCAGCCTGAGCGCCGGGTGGGACGTGGTGCTGGGGGTGGCGATCGCCTGGCTCTTGACGCGGCGGCGGGTGCCGTTGGCCGGGCTGCTCGATGCCCTGGCCATGCTGCCCCTGGCCTTGCCCGGCCTGGTGCTTGCCTTCGGCTACGTCGCCGGGTTCGATTTCAAACTCTCCTGGTTAAACCCCCGCGACAACCCGACGCTGCTGCTGGTCGTGAGCTACAGCGTCCGCCGCCTGCCCTACATGGTCCGGGCCGCCTACGCCGGGTTTCAGCAAACCAGCGTCACTCTCGAGGAAGCCTCGGCCAGCCTGGGCGCGTCGGCCTTCCGCACCTTGCGGCGGATTACCCTGCCGTTGGTGGCCGCCCACTTGGTTGCCGGCGCCATCCTCACCTTCTCCTTCGCGATGCTCGAGGTCAGCGACAGCCTCATCCTGGCGATGCGCGAGCAGTTCTTCCCCATCACCAAGATGATTTACCAACTGGTGGGCAAGATTGAGCCCAACGCCGACAGCGTGGCCTGCGCCTTGGGGGTGTTGGGCATGGTCATCCTGGCCGTCAGCCTTGTGCTGGGCAGCCGGCTGCTGGGCCGCAAGATGGGCCAACTGTTTCGCGCCTGAACCGACCCGTACGCCGCCGCGGGGCGAACGAGCGCACGCGCGCGCTGCTCACCCGCCCGGTGCGGCGGCACGAGATCGACCTGGAGGGGGCGCGTCCTTGCCGCGTGTGCTGGCGCTCCGGCCGGCGAACCCAAGGCCGCAGCCAGCAGACGATCAAAACCGCGGCCGGGCCGGTGAACAGGGGTGAATAATTCTCTGGCTAACATCAGCTTAGTGGATTACTGTGTGTGCTTACTTGATGAGCGCTAATAAGGCCTTCCCCCAGGCCACGCCGGAGCGGCTCGGTGTTGCGTTCGCTGGCGGGCTGGTGGCCCGGCCCGGTTCAGCGAACCACTTCACCGCTCCACAGGACCTTCGCGTCGCCGCCCGCCCGCACACCGAGAGCAAAGCGCGGCCCACCCACGATTCCCCGAGCCTCGGGCAGACGACAGCCCCGGCTGCCCAGCCGAAATTCCACTGGGACATCCGCGCGAACTTCGCAAGGGCGTTCAGGCTGTGGCGGCGGAAGAACAAGGTTCCACTGAAACAAATCGCCGCGGACTTGGGCGTGGGGATCTCCACGATTGGCTCGTGGGAGCTGGGCGAGCGCTTTCCCAGCGCCGATCACTTCGTGAAGCTGGTGAGCTATACGGACCTGCCGCCCTGCCGGCTGCTTTGCGCGATGGCCGACACGTGTGTTCCGCATGAGTGCCGCCTGGCCGATGGGGCGACCCTCGCCGGAGCACCCGCGGAATAGCTCCTTCCAACCTGAAGGCACAACCTGGCTGGGGCCTTTCGGTGACCTGTTGGCTTGCGTGGACTGCCGCGCGGAGAACTCCGAATCGATTCCCGCGGTTTCTCCGCGGCCCCCTTTCCACTTTAAGTGGAAAACGACACTTTGCTTCCCGCGCGTCGGGTCCGGCAAACTACCCACCGAAACATGTCCTTGCTGGATGTTCCGCGGCCAGGGTCTGTTGGCGGTCCGGGCCGAGAACACCAGGAACGCGAACACCATACAGACAACCTCGCATGAAAGCATTACCCACCATCAAGACGTTACCCGCTGGCTTGGCGGCGGCTTGGCTGGCCTTCACAGCCTCGACAGCGTTGGAAGCTCAAACGCCCCTCCGGGCGCAGCTTACCATCCGCCCGCTCGTCCCCGCTGAGATCAGCGCCTACCACCTGACCAACACGCAAAAATCCGCCGGCCTTGCCACGGTCGCTCTGGGCGAGCCGGTCTATCTGGATGCGCTGGTCAACGTGGCCATTCCATCCACGGACATCGTCAACGTCGCTTGGTCGATGACCAGTTCCCCGGTGGGCTCGCGGGCGGGGCTGACCAACAGCCCCCTGGGGCTGAACGTCCCACTCTATGACCCCGGCGACGCCAAATGGCACCAAGTGGCTGGCCGCCGGGCCTTCTGGCCCGACGTGGAGGGCCAGTACACGGTCACGGCCACGATTACGACTGCCGTGGAAGGGACCGCCAACGTGGCCCAGACCATCACGGCGGCGACCTACCTGGGCCTTGAAACCTGCAAGCTCTGCCATAGCGGCGGCAGCGGGGCTCCCGACAAGGTCACCCCCTGGTCCCAGACGTTGCACGCCGGCATTTTCGCCTTCAGTATCGACGGCGGCCACGACCCAACGTACAGCCAGAGTTG
>JAJXTA010000395.1 GCA_021784265.1 bacterium
TCCAGACCGTCCGGCTCGTCTTAGCCACCCAAGGCTATGCCGTCGCGGAGGCGACCTCGGCAAGCGAAGCGCTCGCGCTCCTGGTCGAGGCCCCGCCCGACCTCGCCATTGTGGACCTGGGCCTGCCGGAGACCTCGGGTCTGGACCTCCTGGGCCGGCTCAAGAAGGAATACCCCGAACTGCCCGTCATCATTCTGACCGGCCAGGGCGAGGACCAACACCTCAAGACCGAGGCGCTTGCCCGCGGCGCCGCCGCCTTTCTGGGCAAGCCGTTGACCCTGACTGAGTTGTTTCTGGAGGTCGATCGGGCCTTGCGCGGTGGTGTCGGAACCGCGCCGCCACCCCTCCACCTCCCGCGCACGGGCACGCCGGCATGACCGCGGGGTGCCAAGCGGGCTTGCGCCGCCTGGGAAGCACCGCATGCCACTTCCAGGCGATTGACCATGCAAGGAGCGAGTTCGACGATCACCCCCAAAGAGACACCGCATCTCCAATGGAACCTACCCGTCCAGATCAACCGCAACTTGCCCTAGCGGACGAAGGCCTTGAGGGTCGCCAACGGGGCCGCGGGCGCGGACTCGGCGGGCCGAATCCGATACGGGCCCACGGCGGCGGGAACGATGAACGTCTCGGCGTAGTGCACCACGAACGGCGCGAAGGCGGCGTCGGGGCTTTCGACGATCGCCGCGGCACCCGCCACCAGGTTGAGGACGTTCACCCCGCCGCGGGTGTGATGGGCGACCGGCTTGGTGAACCAGTGGCGGCGGGTCTCGATGAATTCGCGTTCGTGGAGGCCGGTCCGTTCCTCTTGCCAGCCGTCGCCCCGCGCCGTCGGTTCGACGCGGTTGATCAAGTGGCGCTGGACCCATTCCGTGGTGCGATCCCACTGGATATTCGCCAAGCCGTGCTCGAGATGGATCGGGCGCGGCTTGCCGTCGAGCCCCAATCGGCCCCAGTCCCACATCTTAAAGGTAAAAATGTAGGGGGTCGCGCTGATCTCGAGCACGAGGGAGTTGGCGCCCGAACAGTGCACCGTGCCGGCCGGGATCAGGAAGTGGTCATGCTTCTTCGCCGGCCAGCGGTGGGCAAAGTGGTCGGCGGGAAAGGCGGGTCCGCCCGCCTGCGCCGCCGCGAGCGCAGCCGCCAGGGCCGCCGGCGCCACCCCCTGGCGCAGCCCCAGATAGACGCTGGCCTCGGGACCGGCATCCAGGAGGTAATAACTCTCATCCTGGGTGTAGTGCATGCCGAAGTGATGCTGAATGTACTCGGTGAGGGGATGGACCTGAAAGGAGAGGTTGCCGCCGCCCATCGTGTCCAGCAGGTCGAAGCGGATGGGAAACTCATCGCCAAACCGGCCGTGCACGGCCTCCCCGAGCAAGGCCCGGGGCTGGGCGAAGACGAGGTTGAGGGCCGGCAACTCGAGCCGCACCCCGGCCAGTTCGAGGTAGAGACTGTTTTCCTCCGGCACACAGTCGAAGCCCCAGCCGTAATTCGCGGCGGCCCGGTCCAGGTCACACACCTCCTTGAGCCATTGGCCGCCCCAGGGCGCCGGATCGAAGAACGGGACGACGCGGAAGGGCCGCGTGACGGCATGCCGCAGCCCACGGCGGACCGCCTCGCCCTCCGCCAACTTCGGGGCGCGGGGGTCGTTGGTGTCCAAGACGAAGTCCCAACGGGCAATCAAGGAGCGCTTCCAACGATCGGCGACGCGCCAGTCCACGAAAAAGGCCCGTTTGTACCGCGCGGCGGCCGAGGCGCGCCGATCCCCGGCGCCGAGGTTGCCGCTGGCGCCGCGGCGAAACCGTTGCTGGGCCTCCCAGCGGGCCAAGTCGGCATAGACCAGCAGGTCGCCGTCGGCCAGGAGCCGCGCGCCGACGCCCACGATCAGGACCACCCCCTCGACGATTTGTTCCACCGCTTGGCGCCAATGCCTGAGGCGCGCGGGATCAAAGAACTGCGGCAGGGTCAAGCCGCTGAGAAACCCAAACACCGGGTCCTCCCCCCCCAGGAAGGGCGCCACGAGCGCGTCGATGCTCTCGACGGCCAGGAGCGCCTCCGCCGCCCGCACCGCCAAGGCCGGCGCCAAGCGCGTCCGCAGCTCGCCCCAGACCTCCTCCTCCCACACCCCGGGATAGCACTCCACGACCACGACCGTCTTGCGGGCGCCCCGGCGGGCGACGGCCTCCCGGAGCCGCGTCCCAATCGCCTCCCAGCCAACGACGCCGGCGCGGCCCGTGTCGGGCACCGGGACCACGGGGAATCGGTCGTAGCTCATTCGCCGCGGGCAGGCCGGTGGAAATCATCCGCATACCGGGTGATGTCCTCCTGCTGCCAGTTGCCGAAGGCGACTTCCAACACCCGCACCGGGCGCGACCCCGCGCAGCCGAGCCGATGCCGCTCATTAGCCCGAATCCAGATCTCGTCGCCGGGTTGGCAGTCGCGACGGGCCTCGCCCACTTCCACGACCGCGCCGGCGTCGAGCACGATCCAGAGCTCGGCCCGGGCGGTGTGGGATTGCAGGCTCAGGCGCTGGCCCGGCTGCACGGTCATCAGGCTCACCGTGCAGTCTTGGTTGGTGGCGTATTGCTGGAAAGAACCCCAGGGCCGCGGCACCCGCCGGATGGTGGGTTTGGTTCGGGGGATGGGTTTGGTCACAAAGGTGCTCATGAGACGCCAGGAGTGGACGGGCGAAAGGCGGCGCGGTCTAACAGCACGGCCCGCCCGGCTTGTTCGACCACGACTTGGCGGAAATTGCGCTCGGCGATTGCCCCGTAATCGTGGCCGGCGCCCGCCGGGTAAATGCCGAGATAAACCAGCTTTTCGGCGCCCACATTGATCGTGCGATGGGCCGTCCGCCCGGGCACATAGACCACGCCGTGGGCGCTTAAGGGCACCAACCGGCTCGTCTCGCCCCGCTCCTCTTCCAGGAGCAAGAAGCCTTGGCCTCGCAGCCCGACATAGACCTCGGCGGCGGGACGCCAGGCGTGCAGGTGCCCCTTGGTGAGGAAGTACTCCGCCCCGACTTTGCCGGGCATTAAGACCGCCAGGGCATAATGCAATTGGCCTTCCCCCGTGGCCGGCTCGACGCTGGCGACGGTGTAGATCAGGGGGTTGTCACGGGCGAGGGCCTGGGCGTACGCCCGCTCGTCGGCAAAGGCGCCCCGCAGATCGCTCAGATAGCGCCGGGTCACGGTGGCGTTTTCGAGCGTGCCCCGCTCCAGGTCCATGGCGGGAAGGAATGCTGTAATCATCTTACGTTCAGCTTATGGGGTGCATCCGCAGATGAGCCAGGCAGGCGGGCGTCGGGACCACCCCGGCCCGCTCCATGGCCAGCAACACCGCGCCCGCCACGGGCGCCAAGGCCGGCGGCCCCACCCGCGCCTGCGGCAACTCGCGCTCGATGGCGGCGTAGATCATCCGCCGGTACATCCCTGCGGCGGTCCCCAGGCCCCCGGTTACCACGACCTCCGGCCCCGTTCCCGTCGGCAACGAGCGGTGATTCGCCACGACCAGTTCCGCCAGCGCGCGGGCGCCTTCTTCGAGGATCGCGCGGGCCGCCGAATCGCCGCCTTCGGCCAACTCCACCACGAGCGGCGCCAGCCGGGCCACCTCCGGCTTCGTGATCGCCGGCTGGCCCAGGCGACGCAGGATTGTCGCGACGTCCTGAATCCCCAACCAGCCGAACACCCGGGCGCGCAACGCCGTGGCCACCGTCCGCCCGTCGGCCATGCGAACGGCAAGGCGCAGGGCTTCGCGCCCCAGGAAATAGCCGCTCCCCTCGTCGCCGATCAGGGCTTCCCACCCGCCGGTCTGCCAGGTGCGTCCCGCCGCGTCGCGGCCGTAACAAGAGGACCCGGTGCCCACGACCAGCGCCACTCCGGGCCTTCCCTCCAGGCCGCCGGCCAAGGCGATGCGGATGTCATGATCGACGCCCAGCCGCGCGTGGGCCAATCCGGCGGCGCGGGCCAGCCGCTCCACCTGGGCGCGCGCGGCGTCGTCCGTAACTCCCGCCACCCCGAGGAACCCGGCGGTGATCTCGCCCGGTTCGAGGTGAAGGGGAGCACAGGCGGCACGAATCGCCGCCGTGAAGGACCGGGCGATTCCCTCCGCGCGGGTGTGGTGCGGGTTGGTTCCACCCGCCGCGCCGCTCCCGGCCTGGGTGCCGGTCGCGTCACACACCAAGACCCGGGTTTGCGTCCCCCCGCCGTCGAGGCCCAAGAACCAGCGCATCAGGCTGCCTCCCGTCGCAGGTCCAACGTGAGCGCGGACCGGGTGCTCACGCAGCCTCCTTGGGCGAACTCCAGGGGCCGTCCGCTGGCATGAAAGACGGTGCGGCAGAAGAGC
>JAJXTA010000396.1 GCA_021784265.1 bacterium
GTAGAGGTCTTCGCGGAACACCCCGGCTTTGACCTGGTTCGCCAGATGTTTGTTGGTGGCCGCGATCAACCGCACGTCGGTGGCGAGGGTTTTGTTGGAGCCGACGCGCTCGAAGGTCCGCTCCCCCAGGACGCGGAGCAGCTTGACCTGCGTGCTGGCATCGATCTCGCCGATTTCGTCGAGGAACAGCGTCCCGCCATTGGCCTGCTCAAAGCGGCCAATGCGCCGCTCGTTGGCGCCGGTGAAGGCGCCTTTCTCATGCCCGAAGAGCTCGCTCTCGAGCAAGCCCGCCGGCAGCGCCGCGCAGTGGACGGTGACCAACGGCTGGCGGGCGCGCGGGCTGAGCTGGTGGATGGCCTTGGCCACCAACTCTTTGCCCGTGCCGCTCTCACCCTGGATCAGCACCGTGGCCGGGGTGGGAGCCACTTGGCGCACGATCTCGAGGACCTGCGCCATGGCGGGGGACTGGCCGATCAGGTGCTCCAGGCCGAACCGTTCCTCGAGCTGTTGGTGGAGGGATTGGTTCTCGACTTCGAGGGTCTGCTGCCGCAGGGCGCGCGCGATCCGCAACTCCAACTCGTCGATCTGCATCCGGCCTTTGGGCAGGTAATCGTCCGCCCCCCGCTTCATGGCCTCGACGGCCAGCTCTTCCGAACCGTAGGCCGTCATCAGGAGGCACACCGGCGGATGGGAGAGCGACTTGGCGCGGGCGATGAGTTTCATGCCGTCCTCTTTGGGCAAGCGGAAGTCGGTGAGCAAGACGGCGAAGGTCTCCCGCTCCAACAGCCCGATCGCCGAGGGGACATCCTCGGCGGTGTAAACGTCGAAGCGGTGCTCCAGCGCGGCTCGGAGGCCTTCGCGGGTCGGCTTCTCGTCATCGACAATCAGCAAGGTCGGTTTCGGCGCCATCGGCAAGTGGGGAGTAAACCAGACTCCGGCGGGGATGCACACCAATTTGTCTTGGTCTTGGCGGCGGCGCGCGGCGACCACCCCGGAGTCTCCGCGCCCAGGCTCAGGGCGCGGACCCGCTGGCCGCCTCCAACAGGCGGGGACGCCGCTCGTGCAGGGGCAACCAAAGGCGGAAGGTGGTGCCGCGGCCGACGTGGCTCTCCAGGTCGATCCGGCCGCCGTGCTCGCGCACAATCCGTTGCACGATCATCAAGCCGAGGCCGGAGCCGCTCTTCTTGGTGGTATAGAAGGGCTCAAAGATGCGGTTCAGTTGTTCCTGGGGTATCCCGCCGCCGGTGTCGGCGACGCTGACCCACACCGAGTCGTTGGAAGCCCCGGTCTCGATGGTCAGCACCCCCCCGCGGGTCATGGCTTGCATCGAGTTCTTGACCAGGTTCACCAAGGCTTGCTTGATCTGGGCCGGATCGAGGGCGGCGTCGGGCAACTGGCGCCCCGGTGTTTCCCGCACGATGAGACCACGGTTGTCCAGCTCGGGGTGGAGCAGGTCCAGGGTCTCGCGCACGACTTGGTTGATGGAACTGGCCCGGCGGTTGGGCTGGGTGGGCCGGATGGCCTGCAGGAACTGGGTGACGATGTAGTCCAGGCGCCCGATCTCGCCTTTGGCGACCCCCAGGTAGCGGGTGAGGCGCTCGGTCACCTCCGCCAGCGTCGCCGCCTCGCCCGCGGCCCGCCCGCGCCGGGGGGACACTGCCCCGTTCACGCTGAGCAACCGCTTCAGCTCCCGCTCCATGAGCTGGAGGTGAATATGGAGGGCGTTGAGCGGATTGCCGATCTCGTGCGCCACGCTGGCGGCCAAGAGCGTCAGGGCCTGGAGCCGTTCGCTTTCCACGGCCTCGACGGTCTGTTGCCGGGCCTCGGTGGCGTCATGGAGGATCAGGGCGACGCCGGTCCCCGCCGCCGCCTCCGCGTCCAGCGGGGCGGCCAGCAACCGCAGGAACCGCGGGCGCGGGTATTGCACCTCCAACTCGTGCCGCAGGACGCGCTGACCCCCGGCGCGGTCGAAGGCCACCAGCTTCGTCCAGTCCACGCCGGG
Source organism: bacterium (assembly GCA_021784265.1). Taxonomy (GTDB): domain Bacteria; phylum Verrucomicrobiota; class Verrucomicrobiia; order Limisphaerales; family J093; genus JAJXTA01. Next base: position 2,003 of record JAJXTA010000396.1, read on the forward strand.
GAGGTAGGCGGAGATCATCTGGCCCTCCGCCGTGCTCGGTTGGAGGCCCAGGAGCCGGGTGACGGCTTGGTTGAAGTAGAGAATCCGTCCCTGGGCATCCAGCACCAAGACCCCGTCCTCGATGGTGTTGAACAGAGTTTCCAGCAGCGAGCGCTCGCGCGCGAGCCGCTGCAAGACGGTCTGCAGGCCCGCGGCGTCCAGCCGCCCCAGCCGCCCCAGGACTTTGTCGAGAAAACTGGATTTGCTTGGCGGCATGCCGGAGCAGGATAGCAGGCGGGGCTGCGGGTTCAAGGCGGGGATCGGGGGGGCAGGCCCTCGCGTTTGGAGAAGCCGCGACGAGCGCGGGGGGTGGCGGAAGCCGAACCGTCCATCCCCCTTCCCTGCTTGTGCGTGAAATGAATTCCCCGTCGTATTAGGGCGTCGTCTATGGTGAGCGCCGTTCTGAGCCAACCAGTGGAAACCATGAAGAATCCTACCGTCCGCACCCTGATCGCGAGTCTGGCGCTGGCCTTGGTGGCCGGCGGGCCCCTGCCGCGCCTGCAGGCCCAGCCCAAGCGCCTGCTGGTGGTCACCGCCACCAAGGGCTTTCGCCACAGCTCGATCCCCACCGCCAAGCGCATCCTCAAGGAGTTGGGGGAGAGCAGCGGGGCGTTCACGGTGGACTACGTGGATGGGGGCGCGGACGGGAAGGACGACGCGGAGGTGCGCGAGAAGTTGTCGCTCGAGAACCTGCAGAAGTACGACGGGGTGGTCTTTGCCAACACCACGGGCGACCTGGCCATTCCGGACAAAGCAGGGTTTCTGGCCTGGATCAAGTCGGGGAAGGCCTTCATCGGCATGCATTCCTGCAGCGACACCTTTGACCAGACGGGGCAGAGCCCCGGCTATCCGCCGTTCGTCCAGATGCTGGGGGGTGAGTTCCGCACTCATCACGCCCAGGCGCACGTGCAGTGCATCAACATGGACCCCAGACACCCGGCCACCCGCCACCTCGGGCCCACCTTCGCGGTGTTCGACGAGATCTACTTGTTCAAGCATTTCGACCGCAGCAAAGTCCACGGGCTGCTGACCCTGGACACTCACCCCAATACCAGGATGCCGGGCGACTTCCCCGTCTCCTGGTGCAAGCGCTATGGGCGCGGGCGGGTGTTCTACACCTCGCTGGGCCACCGTGAGGACGTGTGGGATGCGGACCCTAACCTGAAGGACCGGCAGAATCCGACCACCGTCAGCCTGGCCTACCAACAACACATTTTAGGCGGGATCAAATGGGCGTTGGGGCTGGAGCGGGGCAGTGCCCGCCCGCAGAGCACCCGCGCCAAGCTCAGCCCAGAGGAGACGGCGGATGGGTTCCGCCCCTTGTTCGACGGGGTGGACCTCAACGGGTGGCACCTCCGGGAGGCGAGCGGTCCAGCCAGTTGGAGCGTGCAGAACGGCATGTTGGTCAACAGCGTGCCCGAGGGAGGACACGGCACCGACCTGGTGAGCGACGAGAAGTTCCTCAACTTCACCGCCCGCTACGAGTACTTGATCCCCCCGCACAGCAACAGCGGCTTCTATCTGCGCGGGCGCGAGGAGGTCCAGATCCTCGACGACGGCGACGCCACCGAACCGTCCAAGACCAGCAACGGTTCGATTTACAATCACACGGCACCGAGCAAAATGGTCTCGCGCAAGCCGGGCCAGTGGCAGACGGTGGAAGCGACCATCACCGGGGACAAGGTCACGGTGATCCTCAACGGGGAGAAGATCATCGACAACGTGACCGTAGAGCGCCCGACGGGCGGCGAGCTGGATAACAACGTGAACGACCCCGGCCCGATCCTGCTCCAGGGCGACCACGGCGCGGTGGCCTTCCGCAACCTGCGGCTCAAGCCCCTGCCGTGAGGTGCTGGGGCGGGTTGGGCCCGGTGAATTACGATTGCCAATGGGCGAGCGGCAGGCCAGATTAGCCCGCCAGCGGGCCGGGGCGGTTCTGCGCGGGCGCGAACCGGGCATTCCCGGCCGCCGCCCGGCGAAGCCTTAGGCCTGGCCGCACTCGATGAACATGAACAATGATAATATCTCGGAATTGAACCGCCGCGATTTTCTCCGCGGCAGCTCGATGGCCACGCTCATGATGATGATGGGCGGGGTGGCCATCGGCGCCGAGGAAACACCCTCCCCGACCACCTCGACCAATGCCTTCACGAACTACAAAGGCGAGGCGGCCCCAGTCAAAGTGGGGGTGATCGGCTGCGGGCTGTGGGCCCGGGAAATCCTCAAGACGCTGGCCCTACTGCCCAACGGCCCGGTGGTGGCCCTGTGCGACCCCTACGCTCCCTTCCTGCGGCGGGCCGGC
>JAJXTA010000397.1 GCA_021784265.1 bacterium
GCCCGTGATGGACCCGCTGGAGCTGGTCGATTAAGAGCTGTTCGACGCGGGCGCGCTGGTCGGCCGGGGGTAGGTCGATGAGCAGGGCGAGCGCGAGGTACGCCGGCCCAGCATTCACGTAGCCGCCCGCCGGCTGCGCGAACTCATGCTGGAGGGCGGTCTTGATCGCCGCAGCTTCGGTTTGCCACTGGCGGGCCAGGTTGGTGTTTCCCAGCGCGACGGCGATGCGGGCGGCGGTCTGGAGGTTGTAAACCCAATAGCAGTTGTTGAAGAAAAGCGTCTCGCGGGTATCGCCGTTCACCCCTTCGGCCCCTGGCCAGAGCCAGTCACCCAGGAAGTCCCATTCTCCACCCCAGCGCCGGAGGAGATGGTGGCGGGCTTTGGTGTCGAGGAAGGCGAGCCAGCGGTGGATGGTCTCGAGGTTGTCCGCCAGGATCCGGGTGTCGCCGAAGTGCCGGTACATCAACCACGGCAGGGTCACGCAGTAACCGCTCCAGGCGGGGCCGCCGCCGCCCCAGAGGGTGGGGGCGGTGTAGGGCAGGTTGCCGGCCTCCAGGGCGGGGGTGGTGTGAGCCGCGGCGGTGCCCCAGGCGGCGCCCAGCCCCTGCACGTCCCGCCAGTCCTGACTCCACTTGGTGTAAAACGCCCCCAGGCTGAAGTTGTCCAGGGCGGTTTCCGTGGTGGCGTGGGCGTCGCCCCCATAGCCCATGCGCTCGCGCTGGGGGCAATCGACCGAGTAGCCGCCGAGGCTGAGGTTTTGCCAGGTCCAGACGGTGGCGTTGTAGATCTCATTGAGCAGTGGATTCGAGCAGGCAAAGCGGGTGGTACGCCGGTAATCGGTGCGCACCAACCAGCCGCGGAGGTCCGTGAGCGTCGGGGGTTGGCGGAGCCCCTCGAGTTGGACCCACCGGGCGGTGCCGTAATTAAAATGGTTGCGGAAGACCCCGTGGCCGCTCGGCCCGATGATGTAGGTATCGTGCAGGCGGTGGGTCATCGCCGCTTCCTGGCGCTCGGAGAGCTTGAGCTCGATCACGTCCCCCGGCTGACCGCGCACCGCCACCTCCAGCCAGCCAGAAAAGTTCACGCCCATGTCCACGCGCCAGATCCCCGGGCTGGGTTGCGCGATCGACACCGGCCGGATCTCCTCCACCGGGCGGTTGGGTTCGACGTTCTGGGCCGAGAGGATCAGGTGCGGGGTCCAGACGGTGGCGGCCGACCAAGCCCGGTCATCGAGGTGGGGATCGGACCAATGGGTCAGCTCCTGCCGGGCATCGTAGCGCTCACCGCCGAAATTGGTGAAGTCCCAGACGCCCAGCGTCGTGTTCGGGCTGGGATGCTCTTTCCAGGTGCCGTCGGTAACGACCCGCACGGTTTGGCCGTGCGGGAATTCGAGGTCGGCTTGGGCGATCGCGATGGGGCCGCGGGGCGCGCCAGCGGGATGATAGGGCGGATAGAGCGACCAAGATGCGCCCAGCCACAACCCCAGCGCATTGGGGCCGGCGTGCAGGTACGGTGCCAGGTCGTAGGTGACATAGCGGGCGCGGACGTTGTGGTCACTCACACAGGGCATGAGGACCGCCGGGCCGACCTTCTGGCCGTTGACGTAGAGTTCGTGGTAGCCAATCGAGGCGACATACATCAGGGCACGGCGGGGGGCGGCGGGTAAGGTGATGGTCTTGCGCAGCCACGGGTCGGGGAGGTCGTTGTCCGGTGGCGGCGACCCGGGGCGGCGGCGGAATTCCTGGCGGGCGCCGATCCATTGCGCCGTCCAATCCGCCGCCGCGAGGAGACCCATGCTCCACGTGCCCGGCCGGCTCCAAGGCGTGGACCGACGGGCTTCGTCCTGGGCGCGGACTTTCCAGAAGCAGGCCTGGCCCGAGCGCAAGGGCCGGCCGGTATAGGGCACGAGTTGGGATTGGTCGGAGCCAACCCACCCGGAGTCCCAGAGGTCGCCCTGATTGCGGGCCAGGAGGGTGGCCGAGCTGGCGACCAGGACCCGGTAGGCGGTCTGGCGCTGGCCGTGCGCCCGCGGGTTCACCGCCAGGAGTTGCCAACTCAAGCGCGGGGCGCGGGCCTCGACCCCGAGTGGGTCGCTGAGGTACTCGCAGGTCAAGTGTTGAACGCTGACCGACGCCCCGGCCGCCTGGGCGCCCGCGGCGAGGGAGAGCACCAGCAGCCACAACGGCAGCCCGGCGCCAAGGCGAACGCGGGGTCTCGCCTGTCCCGCCAGGCTCCGGCGTTCGCTCTCGGGCCGCGCGTCCCTCCGGGGCCGAGGGGGGGCCGGCAGGGGGGTGTCAGGCGCGAAGTGGTGGCGGGGGGCGAGGCGGCACAGGCAAGCCAGAGCAATCATCCGCGCCAGCATGGGGCGGCGCGGGCGGATCGGCAAAGGCTTTCCCTCCCCGGTCCCGCACGCGCACCGCTAGTCCAAGGCAGGCTCGGGCTCGGGCCCGGCCCAGGCTGCGCGGTGGGGAAGCCAACGCCGCCAGCGCCTGCATTGCCGAGGGGCAAAACTGGCCGGGGGGGGCTCGGCGGAAATTGCCTATAAGCGGGCGGCGGTCCGGTGGCGCGGGCGGAAACCGGGGGCCGACACCCCAGGAATGGGGGTTCAGGCGCGGCAAACGCCCCACGGTGGCCCCAGGGGGAGGCTGGCACGTCGCCTGCTAGGCGGTTAGCGAACGTGACACAATGAAAGTTGCTGAACAGGCCGAAGCGCAACTGCTTCCCGTCAAGGCGGAGAACATCATCCGTCTGCCGCTGGGCCTGTTTGGCTTCGAGGGGATCAAGGAGTACGTATTGCTGGCTAACCCTAACGCGGCTCCCTTTCTGTGGCTGCAAATGCTCCAGGACCCGAGCTTGGCGTTTCTGGTGGTGCCCCCCGCGGCGGTGCTGCCGGGCTATCAACCGGAGGTGGCGGCGGAGGACGTCGCCTACTTGGAGCTCCGCGATCCGCAAGACGCTTGGGTGCTGAATATCGTGACGCTGCGGGCGGCGGCCCCCGGCACGGTGAATCTGAGGGGGCCGGTGGTGATCAACCGCCGCACGTTTTTAGGTAAACAGGTGATCCCGACCAATGCCGGGGAGTTCGACCTGCATTACCCGCTGCCCGGGGCCACCAATTCCTGACGCGCGCCCACCCGGTATGTTGATCCTCTCCCGCAAAGTCGGCGAAAGCATCGTGATCGACGGTCGGATCGTCGTGAAGATCACGCGCCTGGAGGGGGAGGTCGTCAAATTGGGCATCCAAGCCCCGGCCGACGTCCCGGTGCATCGGCAGGAAGTGTACGAGGAGATCCAGCGGAACAACCAGGAAGCCCTGACCCGGGGTCAGCGGCGGGTGCCCAAGCTGGCGCCGCGGGCGGCAGGGGCGGGGCCGGCCGGAGAGAGGCCGGCGGCCGGAGCGCCGCCAGGACCCCCGGGAACATCGGTCGTCAACAACCCACAGTAAGATAAGGACACAAGAACACCATGGTCATCAATACTAACATCACGGCGCTGACCGCGGCGGACAATCTCGCCAAGAGCAGCAGCATGCTGGCCCAATCCCTGGCCCGGCTCAGCTCGGGCTCCAAGATCGTCAATCCCGCCGATGACGCCGCCGGTCTGGCGGTCGCCACCCGCCTGGACGCCCAGGTCCAACGGACGGACGCGGCCCAGACCAACGTGGGCGACGCCATTAGCTTCACCCAAACCCAGGATGGCTACCTGCAGGCGGTGGGCAAGGCCCTGGATCGCATGAGCCAGCTCTCGATCCTGGCCATGGACGTCACCAAGACCGACGCGGACCGCTCCCTCTACCAGGCCGAGTTCTCGCAGTTGTCGAGCTACATCACGGACATGACCACCAAGGATTTCAATGGGGTGAGTCTGTTCAGCACCAACACGCTGCCCGTGACCATCTCGGCCGATGGCGGGACGTTCACGATGAACGGGATCAATCTGAACGCCTCGGCCTACTCAAGCGCCACCGGCTCGGCGGTGAGCACCACCGTCGAAGCCGCCGCCGCGCTCACGGCCGTCAAAGCGGCCATCACCCAGCTCTCGACCGATCGCGCCTCGATCGGCGCCTACCAGGCCCGCCTCAATTACACGAGCGACCAACTGGAGACCAGTAGTCAGAACCTGCAAGCGGCCAGCTCCCGCATCCAAGACGTGGACGTGGCGCAGGAGGCGACGCAGTACGCGCGCTACAACATCCTGGTGCAGTCGGGCACGGCCATGTTGGCCCAGGCCAACCAGATGCCGCAGACCGTGCTCAAGCTCTTGGGTTAGCCGCCCGGTAGGGGCGCGCGCGCGGGCGCTCCGCCGCCACACGCCGCCGGGCTCCTCCGGACGACGGGTCAC
>JAJXTA010000398.1 GCA_021784265.1 bacterium
CAGGGCCCGGTATTCGTCGTTCTTCTTGGTCTGGAACTGCTGGAGCGAGTACTTGGCGATCAGGTCTTGTTGGGCCACCACTTCCAACTCCAGCTCCTTGCGCTCGCTTTCCAGGTGGTGGAGCTGGGTCTTCGCCGCCTCCTGGCGGGCCCGGCCGGCGGCGGTCTGTCCCTGCAACCGGCTCCGCTGCGGGGCGAACCCCTCCATTTCCGCCTCCAGTGCATGGATGCGGGTGTCACGGTCCTGAAGGACCAGCAGGTTTTCAATGGCTCTAAGCATGAATGTGTCGCGCTCGCGTTTGAGCACGGTATCGGTCGAGGCAGGTGGCGTCAACAGTCGGCTTTTTTTTGAACACTTGCCGGCGCCGTCGCTCCAATAGGCAGGCATGATGCCACTTAGACCGACTGCCAAACCTTCCGTCCTTGCGTGCGCGCTCCGCGCCAGCCTCGTGGCGGCGTTAATCACATTCGGGCCGGCCGCGGCTCTGGCCAAAGAGGCCGGGTCGGCCTTGGAAATCGCGCGCGAGCTCAACCAGGCCTTTATCGAGGTCGCCGAGAAGGTGTCCCCCTCGGTGGTGGTGATCCGGGTGGCGCACAAACCCGACTACAGCTCGGCGGACACGGAAGGGAACCCCTTTTTCGAGTGGTTACCCCCCCAGTTGCGCAAGCAGTTTGAAGACCGCCTGCGGGAGCGGCAACACCAGCGCAGCCGGGCGCCCGTCTTCGACGCGCAGGGCTCGGGCATCGTGATCCGTTCGGACGGCTACATCCTCACCAACGGCCATGTCGTTGAAGGGGCGGACAAGATCCAGGTGCGGTTCAAGAACGGCCAACGCTACGACGCCGAGGTCCGGGGGACCGATCCCCAGTCGGACGTGGCGGTGATCAAGATCGAGGCGCAGAACCTGCCGGTGGCCCGGTTGGCCGACTCCAGCAAGGTGCGGGTCGGCGAATTCGCCATTGCGGTGGGCGCGCCGTTTGATTTGGATTACAGCGTGACCTTCGGCCACGTCAGCGCCACGGGGCGCTCCTGGATCATTCCCGACCCGACGATGGATCAGGACTTTATCCAGACCGACGCCAACATCAACCCCGGCAACAGCGGTGGTCCCTTGGTCAACATCGATGGCGAGGTGATCGGGATCAACACCCTGATCCGCGGCCTCCACACCGGGATCGGGTTTGCCATTCCGAGTGACTTGGCCCGTGAGGTGGCCGACAAGCTGATTGCCAACGGGAAGTACGTGCATGGCTGGTTGGGCATCGAGATTCGGGCCTTGGCGGACTTCCCGGAGTTCAAAGAGCTCAATCCCGGCCTCGAGGACGGGGTGGTGGTGATGGGCATCGTGCGCGAGGGGCCGGCGGCCAACTCCGAGCTGCGGCTGCGCGACGTGATCGTCTCGGTGGACGGGAAGCGGGTCAACACGGCCCAGGACCTCAAGCGCGAAGTCCGTTCCAAGCGGCTGGACCGGCCGGTGAGTCTGGATGTTGTCCGCGAGCGCAAGCACGTGACCATCAAAGTCACCCCTGCGGCTTGGCCGGAGGACATGCAAGCGGTGGCGGAACAGCGCCCCGAAGCCACCTCCGACTCCTCGCCCGACCTTGGGCTGACGGTCAAACCGCTCACGCGCGATTTGGCCAAGGAGTATGGGGTTTCGATGACGGACGGCCTGCTGGTGACCGACGTGGCCTCGGGCAGCCCAGCCGAGCGGCAAGGCCTTCAACGGGGTGATGTCATCACCCAGGTCAATCAAAGTAATGTCACCAACTTGCGCGAGTACCGCGCCGCCCTCAAACGGGCGGACCTCAAGCGGGGGGTCATCATGAACCTCACCAGCCAGGGGCTCAGCAAGTTCGTTGTTCTCAAGGACACGGGCGACTAGCCTCCCCGCCTGTCTGCGAGGGTGCGCCAGCCGGTTTCGGCTGGCGCATTTGTTGTGGAGGGAGTCGGGCCGGGTGAGGCGAACCGTTTCGACCCGGCCTTGACGGCGAACCCCGGACCTCCTAAACGGGCGGCGTGAACACCGCACCCTCTGGCGCTGCTCCTGCCGTCTCAACTTGGTCACCGCCTCCGGGGCGCCGGGCCGCGCCTCGAGTGGGTGGGGGCGCGCGGCTCCTGGGGTGGTGGTGTGCCTGGGGGTGGTGCATCGCCGCCGCCGTCCTGGGGGCTCAGGCCGCCTCCCCACCGATCCGCCTCAACTCCGTCGGGTTCCTGCCGGAGGCGCCCAAGCGTGCCACCCTGGCCCTGCCGTCCACGGAGTTCTCCCTCGCCCGGGCGGGGAGCGACACCCCGGTGTTCCACGGGCCCGTGACCGGGCCGGCGACCAACGCCGACACCGGCGAGGCGCTCTATCTGGCGGACTTCTCCCAGTTCACGCGGCCGGGGACCTTTTGTCTCGTGGTGCCCGGTGTCGGGCGGTCCGCGCCGTTCGCCATTGCCTCGAATGTCTATGACGCGGCGTTCAGCACGGTAACGCGTGGGATGTACTTGTGGCGGTGCGGGATGGCGGTGCGCGCCCGCTATCGGGGGCGAGTCTTCGCGCACGCCGCTTGCCACACCAACGACGCCTGGCTCGATTACGTGGGAGGCGGCCAGGCCCAACGGAACAGCACCGGCGGGTGGCACGACGCCGGCGACTACAACAAATACGTGGTCAACGCCGGCGTCACGGTCGGCACGCTCTTCCGGGCGTGGGAGGACTTCCGGCCGCGACTCGAGGCGTGGCGGCTCGACCTGCCGGAGAGCGGGGGGCGTCTGCCGGAGTTCCTGGCCGAGTTGAAGTGGGAACTGGATTGGCTCCTGAGGATGCAGGCGCCGGACGGCTCGGTGTATCACAAGGTCTCGACACTCCGCTTCGGCGCCTTCCAGCCGCCGGAGGCGGAACGCACCGCCCGGTACTTTGCCCCCTGGAGCAGCGCCGCCACAGCGGATTTCGTGGCCATGACCGCCTTGGCCGCCCGGCATTTCCGAGCTTACGAGCCGGCCTTCGCGGACCGGTGTTTGGCCGCGGCCGGGCGGAGCTACCGGTTCTTAACGGACCATCCCGCGGGACATCGCGCCGACCTCACTGGCTTCTCGACCGGCGCTTACCAAACCGGCGACACCGACGACCGGCTCTGGGCGGCGGCGGAGTTGTGGGAGACCACCGGGGACCTGGCCTGCCTGCGGGACTTTGAACAACGCCTCCGGCGGTTCGACCGGAGAATCGACACGGACTGGGACTGGGGTAACGTGAAGAACCTGGGGCTATTGGCCTATCTCTTCTCGAGTCGCCCCGGCCGAGACGCCACCCTCGTGGCGGGTGTCCGAGGCAGTCTGCTGGCCACCGCTCACGCCATCGTCACGACCGCCCAGGCGCATGGCTACGGGCGTCCCTTGGGCACGGCCTATTACTGGGGTTGCAACGGTTCGGTGGCCCGTCAAACCCTCCTCTTGCAGGCTGCCAACCGCGTGCAACCCGACCCCGCCTTTCTCCAGACCGCCCTCGACGCCGTGGGGTACCTTCTCGGACGGAACTGTTACGGGCGCTCGTTCGTGACTGGCGTGGGGCTGAACCCTCCGCGGCATCCACACGACCGGCGCAACAGCATCAGTCCCGGGAGCGAACCGTGGCCTGGTTACCTGGTCGGGGGCGGCTGGCCGGGGGCCAAGGACTGGGTTGATGAAGAGAAGAGCTACCAGACCAACGAAATCGCGATCAACTGGAACGCCGCGCTGATCTACGCCCTCGCCGGCTTCCTCAGCCCGGCCTCGGGTTCGGAAGGCGGGTTGGCGGGTGCGCTGGAGCCTCGACCTTTCACGAACCGCGGCGCGCGGGTGGTGGCGGCGGGCAAGGAGTGTTTTCTCGGCGGGGAAAAGCGCCGCCAGCGCGCCCAGCAGCGGGCGGTAATGCTGATACGACGAAGGGGGGCTGACTCCGATCTGCCGTACCGTGAAACCAGTCACCTGCGGACGCCTCCTCGCGATGCGCCTGGGTCGGCGGAGAAGAGGCGAACGTCAGAGCTAAAGTCAACAAGAGTGACTGAGCTGTACTAATTAATGACGGTGTCTAAGGATTAGTATGACGCGCCCCGCATTCGAGGCAAGGGGGGCTGGCGGCGGGCGCAACCCCTGGGCAACCGCGTCCGGGCGTGGGTGAGGCCTTCGGGCCTCCGTTGGTCGGCGGCGCCCGGCCAGGCGCCCCAGTGGCGTTCGGATGCCCGGTTCCGCCGCCGGCGGGTGCTACGGGCGCCGCAGCCGGTAAAAGGCCTCGGGAGCGGCCAGCGGGAGGGTGACGAAGACGTTGGGGGGATTGGTGGTGTA
>JAJXTA010000399.1 GCA_021784265.1 bacterium
AATGAGGTAGAACAGCGACGCCCCGGGGAAGCGCCGAGCGTAATCCCGGACCGTCTCGATGCTGTAGGAAGGACCCGCGCGAGCCAGTTCCTGTTCGTCGATCTCACAGCACCTCCAGCCCGCCAGGGCCAAACGCAAGCAGCGTAACCGCTCCGACGCCGCGGCGGGAATCAGGTGGGGTTTGAAGGGGGACTGGGCGGCGGGGATAAAGAACAGGCGCGTCAGCTCCAACTCTTCCAGGGCCGCTTGCGCCACCAGCAGATGGCCATGATGCACGGGGTTGAACGAACCGCCAAAGAGTCCGAGACGTTCCACAGGTCTAAACGCTATACCAACACCGGCCCCAACGGAAGCACTCTTGCACCTCAACAACAGCGGCGGGGGCTGCGGTACCGTTCCTCGGACCAAGCCGCATAATGGCGTCCGCGGTCAGCCCGGCCAGGCACCCCGCCCTGGTCGTGCGCGCGGACACCGGCCTGGGCCCGCTCGATCGTGGCCTCCCCCGACCACTCCTTGACCAGGGTCAGCACCAGCGCCAGTAACCCCAACACGCGCACCGGCCGCCCCTCGACGGCCGCGTAACCGGGTAGCCAGACGGGCGCTGATTCCCGGAGCGTTGCCCCGCGTCGCCCGGCCAGGAGCAAGAACCATTCCCAGGCGCTCAGCAACACGATCACCCCGACCAGCGCGAGAAAGACCCCGGCCACCACCGCGTCGAGGAGGTTGTTGAAACGCAAGGTGCGGTTGGCGGCCAGGACCTTGGCGGCGGCCGCCTCCGCCGCCCTCGCACCGTTGGCGCGGGCCTGGGCCAGGGCCGCCTCCAAGGATGGTAGCTGCCGATCCAGCGCACGGGCCTGCGCCAGAAAGCCGATCCGCGGGTCGGGGTGAGCGATCTTCTGCACCCCCGCGGTGAAGGTGACCGCCAGCAGCCACACCAGCGGTGCCAGGGTTACCCACGCCCACCACACCCGTCCCGCCCCGGCGGGCCGGCTGCCAGGCGCCGCGCGGCTCGCCGACTCCGCCCCCCCCGTGGTCACCGCGGCTCGGTTCTCCCTCACGCCAGTGCCAGGGAGAAGGGCGGTCTCCCGACCCCCGGGTTCGGCGACCGGGCTGCGGCCAGTGAGTTGGGTCTTGAGGATCACCGTCGTTGCCAGGCAGAGGGCGATGGCGGCCAACATCTGGTTGGCGATACCAAACAGCGGCCACAACGAGTTAATGCCCCCCAGCGGATCGCGAACACCTTGAATGAGAAAGTAGCCCCAGCCGGCAACCATGAGGCCGCTGGCCACCAGATTCGCCTGTAGGCGGCCGGTTTCCCCTAACGGCCGCCAGACGTTGCCTAACAGGTCCTGGAGGATGTAACGCCCCACCCGCGTCCCGGCATCCAACGTGGTCAGGATGAACAGCGCCTCAAACATGATGGCGAAATGATACCAGAGGTCTAACCAACGACCCGTGGTCACCCGGGCGAAGATTTGGGCCATGCCGACGGCCAGGGTCGCGGCGCCACCGGTGCGCCCGCACAGGCTTTCCTCGCCCATCTGCCGGGCCAAGTGCGTCATCTGGGTCGCGGTGACCGGGAACCCGGCGGCGCTCACCCGCTGCACGGTGTCGGCCACGACCGCCGCCGGGGTAGCGCCGGTCCCTTTGACATTGATGCTCAGATAGACGCCGGGCTCGAGAATGCAGGCGGCGATCAGCGCCATGATCGCCACCAACGATTCCAGGCACATCGCCCCGTAGCCGATGCGCCGGAGATACCGTTCGCGCGTGACCAGTTTTGGGGTCGTCCCGCTGGCAATCAACGAGTGAAACCCGGAGATCGCGCCGCAGGCGATGGTGATGAAGCAGAAGGGAAACAACCGGCCCGCGACCACTAAACCCGACCCGTCCAAGAAACGGCTCAAGGCCGGCATCTTCAGGTTGGGCAGGGTCAGGAAGACCCCGGCGGCCAGGGCAAAAATGGTGCCCAACTTCATGAACGTGCTCAGGTAATCCCGCGGCGCCAGGAGCAACCAGACGGGGAGGACGCTGGCGGCCAAGCCGTAGGCGATCAAAGCCCAGGCCAGCCCTTCCTCGTGGAGGGTGAACAGGGTGCGCCACGCCGCGTGGCCATGCACGTATTGCCCCCCCCAGACGGCCAGCAGCAGCAGAACCACCCCCAAGGCCGAGCCCTCCAATACCTTGCCGATGCGCCACCAGCGCAGATACCCACCCAATAGCATCGCGATCGGAACACTGGCACCGACGGTGAACACACCCCAGGGACTGTCGGCCAGGACCTTGACCACCACCAAGGCCAGGACCGCCAGCAGGATCAGCATGATCGCCAGAATCGCCGCCAGCGCCACGTACCCAGCGGTGGGGTTCAGCTCGTCCTTGACCATCTGGCCCAGCGACCGCCCGTCCCGCCGCACCGAGCAGAACAGCACCACAAAATCCTGCACGGCACCCCCTACGACGCAACCGATCAGGATCCAGAGCGTGCTGGGCAAATAGCCGAACTGTGCCGCCAGCACGGGCCCAACCAACGGCCCCGGCCCGGAGATGGCGGCAAAATGGTGGCCGAAGACGATCCAAGGGTTCGTGCGCACAAAGTCCTTGCCGTCATCATGGCGTTCACACGGAGTGGCCCGGCGGTCGTCCAGGGCCAGCGCGCGTGCCGCCACCCAAGTGGCATAAAACCGGTAGCCCAGGGCGTAACTGCAGAGCGCCGCCACCAATAAATAGGCGGAATTGATCGGTTCGGCGCGCCGCAACGCCACCGCGGCGTACGCGGCGGCGCCCAGACCCGCAACGGCCAGCCACCCCATCCAGGAAAACACGCGTTTCATCACACTCGGCTTTTCGGCCACTCTAAGCGGCGGCAACCCCGGCCCGCAAGTATGGCCACGGGGTGACGCCGAAAGTCGGCGGCAGCCAGACCATCCCAGCGTGACCCGACGGCCCGGCCAAAAGGACTCGTGCCCACCGAGCTCCTCTACGCCGGGCTGCTGCGGCACCACGGCTTTTGCGCCGTGACCATCGAGAACATCCGCAAGCGCAACTCCAAGAAGGAACTGTTCGAGTTTGTGGTCAGCGCCACATTCGGTGGGTAACGGCTGGCCGCGCGGGGTGGCGGCCCGTTGGCTTGGGGCGGACGGCGGACGGTCGCGCCCCCGCGCCGCCGATAACGTTCGTGCGCCCGCCCCGACGCTTGCCGAGCAGGATTCTAGCCCGTGCTTGCCCCGTTGACGCTGACGCGGGTTGCTGCGACGCTGCGGGGATGAGATCGGTCATCGACCCCGCGACGCTGGTACTGGCTTGCCGCCGACACGCCGTCACTTCCCCGGCGATCCCGGACGACCCGCCGCCCCATGTTTGACCTCGTCGCTCCGTTCGCGCCCGCCGGCGACCAGCCCGAGGCGATCCAGAAACTGACCGCCCGGCTGCGGGCCGGGGCGAAGCACCAGGTCCTGCTGGGCGTGACCGGTTCCGGCAAGACCTTCACCGTGGCCAACGTGATCGCCGCTGTCGATCGCCCGACGTTGGTCATCTCCCATAACAAGACCCTGGCGGCCCAGCTCTATGCCGAGTTCAAGGGCTTCTTCCCCCGCAACGCCGTCGAGTACTTTGTCTCCTACTTTGATTATTACCAGCCGGAAGCCTACATCCCGCGCACCGACACCTTTATCGAGAAGGACTCCTCCATCAACGCGGAGATCGAGCGGCTCCGGCTCTCGACTATGAGCAGCTTGTTCGCCCGGCGCGACGTCGTGGTCGTCGCCAGCGTCTCCTGCATCTACGGCATCGGGAGCAAGGAGGATTACGAGGCGATGGTGGTCCCCTTGCGCGTCGGACAAGCGATCACCCGCGACCAAGTCCTGGGCCGGCTGGTGGACCTGCAGTACAGCCGCAACGACGTGGAGCTGCAGCGCGGCCAGTTCCGGGTTCGGGGCGACACGGTCGAGCTCTGTCCCGCCTACAGCGAGGAGGCGGTGCGGATCGAATTCTTCGGCGACCAGATCGACCGGCTGACCCGGTTCGTCCCGCTCACCGGCCACAAACTCGAGGCTTTGGAGGCCGTCACGGTGTATCCGGGCAAGCAGTTCGTCACGCCGCCCGCGAAGATGAAACCGGCGCTGCTGGCGATCCGCGAGGAACTGACCCAGCGCATCGCCTGGTTCGAGCAACACGGCAAATTGCTCGAAGCCCAGCGCCTCAAGATGCGGACCGAATACGATCTGGAGATGATGGAAGAGATGGGGTTTTGCTCCGGGATCGAGAATTACTCGCGCCATATCGCGGGTCGCCCG
>JAJXTA010000400.1 GCA_021784265.1 bacterium
TCTCCTCGGTCCAGCCGCGCGGCGTGGCCCAACTCGCCAGCAGACCGATCATCAATCCCGTCCCGATCATTCGTGTTACACTCATGGTTGACTGCCTTTCGTTTCGTGGTTCATTTCAACTGACAACGCTAAGTTCACCACGGCAAGGTGAAGATAACATGAAGGCATCATGACAGTCTTGTCACCGGACAGCGCGGCCGCCGGCGCAGGAGGGCGAAGAAGGCCACCGACCGCGAACTCCGAAAACGGGAGGGTTCCAGCCCACAGCAGGCCACGAGGCCGCCGGCGCCGCGGACCGGCCACGGACAACACGGCGCCGCCGGCGCGCGCCCCGGCTCTGGACCTCTCCCACCGCCCTGGCGCGGGGGCGAGGGGCAGCTCGCCGCGCCCCCGCCCCAACTGACAGGCCTAAGGCCGCAGGCGATAGAACTGGCCTTGGATGAGCGTGGCCGCAGGGACGACCAACGGGTTGGCCGCCCCGGGCACATCCTGCCATGCGCCTCCCACCGTGGGCGTGGACTGCAGCGTGCCCGGGCCGTTCCAAGAGATGACCACGTTGGTCCCCGACTGCGCCACGTTGAGCATCGGGATCGACAACGCCTTCTGGCTGGCGTCGTTGAGCAGGGCGATGAGGAAGTCGTGGTTGTGAACTCCCTGGCTCTCATCCGACTCGGCTAGGGCCAGGTTCTGCCGCGCCTCGTTGAGCCGGGCGAGGACGTTGGTGTTCGTCACGTTGGCACAGGCGGCGCTGACCGTGGCCACGCTGGCGGAAACGGTGGCATCCAGCGTCTGGAACGTCCCCTGCCAGCCCGCGATGAGGGAGGCCGCGGTGCCGGTGTCCATCGAGCTGTGGCACGCCGTGCAGGCGCAAGTGGACCCACCACCGGCTTCCTGGACCGTGACGGCCCACGTGTGCCCCGCCAGCATCTTCGACTCGCTGCCATCCACCCCGCTGTTGTACATGTGACAATCCACGCAGGTCACGCCCCCCGCCATCCAGCCGGGGTTGGTGACCCCCACCCCGCCGGGACCGGTGATGACGTTGTAGCTGAGATGGTCGGTGTGGGCAAAACGAAGGTTGCCGTGACACTGGCCGCAGAGCTGAGCCGAGTCGGTCATGACCTGATACTGTTTGGTCGCGGAGTTGAAATAGGAGAATTTGCCGGGGTCATGGGGATCGTGGCAGGCGTTGCAGGCGACGTGCGGCCATTCGTTCGTGTGGGCCACCGCCGTGTTGGTGGTAAAGACGCCGTTGGTCAGACTAAAGAAATACCCCAGAGCCTGCGCCTCGGTCATTCCGCCGTTGGCCAACACCGCCGTCGGGGCATGGCACCCGACGCAGTCTTCGCCCTGCGCGACGGCGTCCGGGGTCTCGCCCGGGTGGGAGGCGCTCAGCTCGCCGGCGACAGCGGCCTGGGTGTTGGCGTGCTTGCTCATCGCCCAACCGTTCTCGAGCTGGTGATCGGTGCCGGCGAAGTGCAGGTTGCCGTGGCACTGCCCGCAGAGCTGGCTGGCGCTGGTCATGGGCACATACTGGCCGCTCTGGGAGTTGAAGTAGGCGAGGGTGGCGGCGTTCGTCGGGTGATCCCCCGGCACCTGATGGCAAGTCGTGCACCCGACATGCGGCCATTCGTTGGTGTTCAGGCCGGTGGTGGCGGCGCTGAACACCCCGTTGCTCGTGCTAAAGAAGTAACCCAGCGCCTGGCTCTCGCTCATCCCGCCATTGGCCAGCACCGCCGTTGGGGCGTGACAGCCCAGGCAATCCTCGGCCTGGATCACGGCGGCAGGCGTCAGGCCCGCGTCCGAGTTGCCCAGTTCGGAGGCCACGTCGCTTTGCGTGCGGGCGTGGGCGCTGCCCGCCCATTGCGTGTGGCGGTCGTTGTGACACAGCGTGCAGTCCAGCGGCGCCGGGCTGACCAAGCCCTCCACCCAGGCGTCGCCCGTGGCTCGAGGCGGAGCTGACAACGGAGTGGGGAACGCTCCTCCGCCACCGAGCGTCAGGGGCCCGGCGGCGGCAAGGGCCGCTGCCACCAGCAGGACAAGGGGAATGCGATAGGGATACGCTGGGCTCAGGCATGTCGTCGTTTTCATAACTCGTCAACGCAATCGGACCGCCTTGACTCCCGTTCCGGCCTGGGCCGGACGCCTCGCGCTCGGTCGCGCGCGATGGCCACCACGCCTCGCTCCGAACGAAGATTTCCCCACAACGGGTTTAGTAGTGCAAGTTAATAGGCTTTACTGTATTTGCCTTTTATCTTACATATCTTGCCATTATTAGGCTCCATACCTTGATAAGAACAGTGAACAGCAGGGGTCCTCCGCGCGCTCTTGTTTCCGGCCCGTTCCCGGGCGCGGTGGGCGCGCCCTTGCCGACGGGGGGGGCGTGGTGCCGGGGCCGGGCGCCAAAGAGAGGGGGCGCGAGAACGGCCGACGGCGGATCGCGACAGGGGATCGTCGCGTCCGCCCCTCGGGAGGAAGCAACAGCCGCTCGTCGGTCGAGACGGCGTTGGCCGCAGCCTGCCGCCGACGGCAGGCCGGCCCTAAGGGCTCACACCGTCAGCGTCTTGAGGTAAGCGACGCTCTGCTCGGTGAGCGGCCACGTTTGTTCCACGAAATAGTTCCGCACGCCGCCGACTTTCGCGGCGGTGAAGGTCTTCACCCAGTCGATGCTCCCCTGGCCCAACGGCACCTGCGGGTGCTGGCCGCCGGCGGCGCCCCCGCTCATGTCCACGTCCTGGAGGTGCATCGACAAGAAGCGGCCCGGGTATTTCACGAAGTAGTCGGCGGCAACCAGCCCCGCCGTGAGGGTGGACATCTGGAACTGGAACTTGACGAGCTTGGGATCGAGCAGGTCAAAGAGCCGGTCATAAGTCCGCTGGCCCTCGACGATCGAGAGTTCGAACCCCTCGTTGTGCAGCCCCTGCTGCATGCCGGCGCGCGCCGCGACGGCGGCGATCTTGTTGTATTCCTCCGCGGCGCGTTTGATCTGATCGAGGGTGGGGTGGTCCCCACCATTGCCGTCGCCCAGACTGGCGGTGAGCATCTGGTGGATGCCGATTTCCTTGGCCCAGGCGATGCTGCGCTCTTGGTGTTGGCGCAGCTCGCTCAAGCCGAAGTGGGAACTCTCGGCTTTCAGATTATGATCGGCCAGGATCCGCCGCACCTCCCGGGCGTCGGTGAGCGACGCGAACTCTTCCCCGTAGCCGATGGGCGAGCAGAGTTCCAGGCGGGTCACCCCAAGGGCGGCGATGCTCGCCACGAAGGCGGGAAAGTCCTTGAGCTTCGCGCGGTGGGGCCAGATCTGGCTGCCGATGGGGAACCCCAGCGGGTTGGCCGCCAGCTCGCCGGTCCCCGCGGCCAGCAGACCCACCACGCCCGAGCCAACCGCCACTTTCTCGATGAACTCACGTCGGTACATTGTCGTCATAAGCGTCGCCTCTTCGGGTTGCAACCGAAGCCGCGGTCCCGGCGCGTGGGCGGCCACCCGGCGCGGCGTGGCCCGGCAAACGGGGTTGTTCGCGGCTGCATTGCGGCCATTATGCCCACCGCGCCGCGCGGGGCAAGTCCGGGCGCGCCGACCGTCAGCGGCAAGAGCGCGCTCGGAAACGCCGCGCCGAAAGGGGCGCCTGCGCCCGCTCAGGACGGCGGCGCGGGGGCATCGGCCAGACGCAGGAACGCCGCTTCATCGAGAATCCGCACCCCGAGGTGGCGAGCCTTGTCGAGCTTGGAGCCCGGGTCGGCCCCAGCCAGGACGTAGTGGGTCTGTTTGCTCACGCTGCCGCTAACCTTGCCCCCGAGGGCCTCGATTCGAGCGGTGGCGTCCTGCCGGGTCATGGTGGGCAAGGTGCCGGTCAAGACAAAGGTCTTGCCCGCGAACGGCCCGGCTGCCGGCCCCGCCTCAAACAGAGCGGAGCGAAAATTCAACCCGGCCTGGCGCAGCCGCTCCACGAGGCGGCGGTGCTCCGGAAGGCCAAACCATTGGAGCAGGCTGGCGGCGATGACCTCGCCCACGTCGGGAGTTTGGGTCAAGGCGTCCGGGCTGGCCTGCATCAAATCGTCTAGGGTGGCGAAGCGCCGGCCCAAGGCCTTGGCCACCCCGGCGCCGACGTGCAGGATGCCCAGCCCGAACAGGAGCCGCCAGAGGTCGCGCTGCTTGCTCTCCTGAAGGGCGACAAGGAAGTTTTGGGCGGACTTCTCCCCCATCCGTTCGAGGGCCGCCACCTCGGCCAGCTTGAGCCGGTAGAGATCGGCGACGTCGCGAGTCAGCCCAGTCTTGACCAGTTGACCAACCAG
>JAJXTA010000401.1:0-1306 GCA_021784265.1 bacterium
CATCTGGTCGCCGTCAAAGTCGGCGTTGTACGCGGTGCAGACCAGCGGATGGATGCGAATGGCCTCCCCCTCGATGAGCACGGGCTCGAACGCCTGGATCGAGAGCCGGTGCAGCGTCGGGGCCCGGTTCAGCAGCACCGGGTGGCCTTTGGTCACTTCCTCCAGAATATCCCACACCTCCGGCGACTGCCGCTCGATCATCTTCTTGGCCGAACGGACCGTGTGGACGTAACCCAGCTCCTTGAGGCGGCGGATAATGAACGGCTCGAAGAGGACCAGCGCCATCTTCTTGGGGAGCCCGCATTGGCGCAGCTTGAGCTCCGGGCCGATGACAATCACCGAACGGCCCGAGTAATCGACCCGCTTGCCCAACAGGTTCTGGCGGAAGCGCCCGCTCTTGCCTTTGAGCATGTCGCTGAGCGACTTCAGGGCGCGGTTACCCGCCCCAGTCACCGCCCGCCCGTGCCGCCCGTTGTCGAACAGGGCGTCCACGGCCTCCTGCAACATCCGTTTCTCGTTGCGGATGATCACCTCCGGCGTCTTGAGCTGGAGGAGGTTCTTCAGCCGGTTGTTCCGGTTGATCACCCGCCGGTAGAGGTCGTTGAGGTCGGAGGTGGCAAACCGTCCCCCTTCCAACGGCACCAAGGGCCGCAGATCAGGGGGGATGACCGGCAGGACGGTGAGGATCATCCACTCCGGCCGCGTCTTGGAGCTCAGGAAGCCTTGGACGAGCTTAATGCGCTTGGCGAGTTTCTTGCGGATCTGCTTGCTCTTGGTCTCGGTCATCGCGCCCTGCAACTGCTCGACGCTCTTGGCCAAGTTAACGTTCGCCAGGGCATCCCGCACCGCCTCCGCGCCCATCTTGGCGGTAAAGGCCTCGGCCCCGTACGTCTCCCGCGCCTCGCGGTATTCCATCTCGCTGAGCAACTGGTGCTGCTTCAGCGGGGTGGACCCCGCATCGATCACCAGATAATCCTCGTAATAGATCACCCGCTCCAAGTTGCGGGCCGTCATGTCGAGCATCAACCCGATCCGCGACGGCATGCACTTGAAGAACCAGATGTGCGACACCGGCACGGCCAGATCAATGTGGCCCATCCGCTCCCGCCGCACCCGCGACAGGGTCACCTCGACCCCGCAACGGTCACACACCACGCCCCGATGTTTGATCCGCTTGTACTTCCCGCACGAGCACTCCCAGTCCTTGACCGGACCGAAGATGCGCTCGCAAAACAAGCCCCCCTTCTCCGGCTTGAACGTCCGATAGTTGATGGTCTCCGGGTTCTTCACCTCGCCCTTGGACCAG
>JAJXTA010000401.1:1316-4284 GCA_021784265.1 bacterium
GCCACGCAGATGGCCACGTAATCCACCAGATTAACCTTGTCCAGACCGAGCAGCTCGCGGGCGGAATCTTTGGTGTTTATCATACAATTAGGCAGCAGTGGCAGTGACAGCGGTGCGCTAACCCAGCACCCCAACGGGGGCCGGGGCCACCGTCGGCTCCACCGGACCGGAATAGCCCACTTTCACATCCAGGCCCAGGGATTGCATCTCTTTGACCAGCACATTGAACGACTCCGGCACCCCCGCCTCCAACGCGTTGTCGCCCTTGACGATGCTCTCGTAAATCCGGGTGCGCCCCTGGACGTCGTCGGACTTGACCGTGAGCAACTCCTGGAGACTGTAGGCGGCGCCATACGCCTCCATCGCCCACACCTCCATTTCCCCAAACCGTTGCCCGCCGTATTGGGCCTTGCCTCCCAGCGGCTGTTGCGTCACCAGCGAATATGGCCCGACGGCGCGCGCGTGGATCTTGTCCGCCACCAAGTGCCCCAGCTTCATCATGTAAATGAAGCCGACCACGATCTCCTGATCGAACAGCTCCCCGGTGCGGCCATCGACCAGGCGGGTCTTGCCGTTCTCGGGCAGCTTGGCGTCCTTGAGGTAATTGCGGATATGCTTCTCTTTGATGCCGTCGAAGACCGGGGTGGAGAAGCGCAGGCCGAGCAGGCGCGCGGCCCAGCCCAGATGGGTCTCCAGCACCTGGCCCACGTTCATACGGCTGGGCACGCCCAACGGGTTGAGGACGATGTCCACCGGCGTCCCATCCTGCAGGAACGGCATGTCCTCCTCCGGCACGATCTTGGCCACCACACCTTTGTTGCCGTGGCGCCCGGCCATCTTGTCACCCACCGACAGCTTGCGCTTGGAGGCAATATACACCTTCACCGACTTGATGATGCCGGTGTCCACTTCATCCCCGGACTCAACCCGCTCCATTTCCTCGTCGAACTGCATCTGCAGGTCGTCGAACTTCTTTTTGAAGCTGCCGATGATCTCGTTGATCTTGTTGCGAATGGGCGAGGGATCGATCTCGATCCGGTCATACACCGAGGCCAGCTTCCGCAGCAGGGTCTTGGTAATCTTCCGGTTGGCGGGGATGATGATCTCCCCGGTCTCCGAGTTGACCACGTCCAGGGGAATCTTCTCCCCCAGGAGGATGTTGCTCAGGGCCTCGGTGAGTTGCTCGCGCAACTCTTCGCCCTTGGTCTTGTACTCCTCCTCGACCTGCCGCGCCTGCTTCTTGCTATCGCTGGACATCGGCTTGGCGTCCTTTTCCTTGTCCGCCTCCTTCTTGGCGGAGACCTTGACCTCCATGACGATGCCGTAGGTGCCGGAGGGCACCTTCAAGGAGGTATCCTTCACGTCGGCGGCTTTTTCCCCGAAAATGGCCCGCAGCAGACGCTCCTCCGGCGCCAGCTCCGTCTCGCTCTTGGGCGTGATTTTGCCCACCAGGATATCACCGGGTTTGACCTCCGCCCCCACCCGGATCACCCCGTCCAAGCCGAGGTTCTTCAGGGCTTCTTCCCCCAGGTTCGGAATATCCCGCGTGATTTCCTCCGGGCCGAGCTTGGTGTCCCGCGCGCTGACCTCGAATTCCTCGATGTGGATCGAGGTGAAGACGTCCTCCTTGACCATCCGTTCGCTGATGAGGATGGCGTCCTCGAAGTTGTAGCCGTTCCAGGGCATGAAGGCGCACAAGACGTTGCGGCCTAACGCCAGCTCGCCTTCACAGGTGCAGGGGCCGTCGGCGATCACCTGATGCTTCTTTACCGCTTCGCCCTTCCCAACCACGATCTTCTGGTTGATGCAGGTCGCGGCGTTGGACCGCATGAATTTGCGGATCGGATAGACATACACCCCCTCGTCCGGGGCGTGGCGAATCTTCTTCTTGCCCTCCGGCAGCCGCCCGTCGCGAGTGATCACGATCTGGTTGCCCACCACCGAGGCGACCTTGCCTCCCTCATCGGCCACCACCACGGCGCAGGAGTCGCGCGCCACCCGGTCTTCCAGACCCGTGGCCACCAAAGGCGATTCGGTCACCAGCAACGGCACCGCCTGCCGTTGCATGTTCGAGCCCATCAACGCCCGGTTCGCGTCGTCGTGTTCCAGGAAGGGGATCAGACCGGCGGCCACCGAGACCAACTGCTTCGGGGAGACGTCCATGTAGTCGATCCGCGCCGGCTCGACGTCCAAGAAATCGCCTTTGCACCGGCAGGTGACTTTGTCGGTCAGAAAATGGCCCTTCTCGTCCAGGGTGGCGTTGGCCTGCGCGATGATGTACTGCTCCTCGCGGTCGGCGGTGAGGTACTCCATCTCGTTGGTCACCCGGCCTTTCTCGACCTTCCGGTACGGCGTCTCGATGAACCCGAAGTCGTTGACCCGGGCGAAGGTCGCCAGGGAGGCGATCAAGCCGATGTTGGGTCCTTCCGGGGTCTCGATGGGACAAATCCGGCCGTAGTGCGAGGGATGCACGTCCCGCACCTCGAATCCCGCGCGGTCCCGCGACAAACCCCCGGGCCCTAACGCGGAGAGGCGGCGCTTGTGGGTCAACTCGGCCAGCGGATTGATCTGGTCCATGAACTGGGAGAGCTGGCTGCGCCCAAAAAAGTCGCGGACCACCGCGGACAGCGCCTTGGGATTAATCAGCTTCTGCGGGGTCATGCTGTCCACCCCTTGGTCGAAGAGCGTCATCCGCTCCTTCACCAACCGCTCGGTCCGGGCCAAGCCCACCCGGCACTGGTTGGCCAGCAACTCGCCCACCGTCCGCACCCGGCGGCTGCCCAAGTGATCGATGTCGTCCACGCTGCCTTCCCCCTTCTTGAGGCGGAGCAGGTATTTGGTGGCGGCGACCAAGTCTTCCTTGGTGAGGATCCGCGAGTCGCTCTTGCCGATGCCCAGCTTCTGATTGATCTTGTACCGGCCCACCCGCCCCAAGTCGTAGCGCTTGGCGTCGAAAAACAGCCGCTTG
>JAJXTA010000402.1 GCA_021784265.1 bacterium
CGGCTCCTCGAGGCTGATTTTGGAGAGCTCTCCAAAACCCTGTTCTTCGAATACCATAACCTGGTCGAGCTGGCGCAGTTCTTTGTCGCCCAGCACCGCGACACTCTGGACCGCTTGACCAGGGTGGCGGCCCCAACAGCTCAGTCAACGCCCCCGGAAGTTCCACTCGCGGGGCCACCGGCCTCCCCGTCAACAAGACCGTTGTTCCGGCCCGCGTCGGTGTCGAGCCCAGCGCCGGGGCCGTGCTCCTCCGGAGGTGAGGTGGGGATCGCCATCATCGGGGTGGCGGGCCGTTTTCCCGGGGCGGACGACCTCGAGACGTTCTGGGAGAATCTCAAAGCCGGCCGCGACAGTATCACCGAAATCCCCAAAGACCGCTGGGACCACCCAGGCTGGCGCGGGAGCGGCCAGAACCAGTGTTATGCGCGGTGGGGCGGCTTCTTGACTCAGCCCGATTGGTTTGATGCCCGGTTCTTCAACGTCTCCCGGCGGGAAGCCGAGTTACTCGACCCACAGGAGCGGTTATTCCTGGAGACCGCCTGGGCGACGTTCGAAGACGCCGGCTACACCCGCGCCACCCTGCCCCGCGACGCCGGCGCGCACGGCCCCGCCCACGTGGGCGTGTTCGTCGGCGTGATGTACGGGCACTACCAGCTTTACGGGGCGGAGGAGCTGCAAAAGGGGCATCCCATCGCGCCGCTGTCCGCCTACTGGTCCATCGCTAATCGGGTGTCGTATTTCATGAACCTGGGGGGACCGAGCCTGGCCGTTGATTCGGCGTGTTCCTCCTCCCTCACGGCAATCCATCTGGCCTGCGAGAGCCTCCGCCGGGGCGAGTGTCTGATGGCCCTGGCCGGTGGGGTCAACCTCTCCCTTCACCCTCTCAAGTACCTCATCCTTAGCCAAGGCAAGTTCGCGTCCACCGACGGCAAGTGCCGCAGCTTCGGGGAGGGAGGCGACGGTTATGTCCCCGGCGAAGGGGTTGGGGCCGTCCTGCTCAAACCGCTGGCGCAGGCCGTCCGGGACGGCGACCGCATCCGCGGCGTGATCCGAGCCTCCGCACTCAATCACGGCGGTAAG
This sequence comes from bacterium, assembly GCA_021784265.1. Lineage (GTDB taxonomy): Bacteria > Verrucomicrobiota > Verrucomicrobiia > Limisphaerales > J093 > JAJXTA01. The sequence goes on from JAJXTA010000402.1 coordinate 1,081, forward strand.
ACCAACGGCTTCACCGTGCCGAATCCGAACGCGCAAGGGGCGGTGATCCGGGAAGCCCTGCGGCGCGCCGGCATCGCGCCGGAGACGATCACGTATCTCGAGGCTCACGGGACCGGAACCGCCCTGGGTGACCCCGTCGAAATCACCGGGCTGACGCAAGCCTTCGCCTCCGGAACCGCCACCAAGCCCTACTGCGCCCTGGGCTCGGTCAAATCGAACATTGGACATCTGGAGGCTGCCGCGGGAATCGCGGCCCTGACCAAGGTGCTGCTGCAATTCCAGCACCGGACCCTTGTTCCCACGCTCCACGCCGAGCGTGTCAACCCGAACCTAAACCTCGAGAAGACTCCCTTCCGCCTCCAGCGCCGCCTCGAGGACTGGCTCCGGCCCACCCTCCTCACGCCGCATGGCGCCGAGGAGGCGCCCCTGCGCGCCGGCATCAGTTCCTTCGGGGCCGGCGGCGCGAACGCTCATCTGGTCGTCGAAGAATACCGGGAGGCGGTGGGAACCGCCGGCCAGGACCAAGCCGGCGACTGGGCGGGGCCGTGGCTCCTCCCCTTGTCGGCCAAGAATCGGAGCGCCTTGCGCGCCGCGGCGGACCGGCTGCGGCGGTTCCTCGAACAACACCCGGTGCGGCTGCCCGATCTCGCCTTCACCCTGCAACACGGCCGCGAGGGCTTCCCGGAACGGGTCGCCTTCGTCGTGCAGGATCAGCGGACCCTGCTCGAGGAGCTGGACAGCTTCCGCCGCACCGGCGCGGCCAGCGACCGAACCTTCGTCGGACAGACCGCCGCCGCGTCGGACTTGGTGAAAACCCTGGGCGACGGTGACGAAACGGCCGGCTTGGTCGAGGCCCTGGCCCGGTCGGGCAAATGGACGAAACTAGCGGGGCTCTGGACTCAGGGGCTGGAGGTCGCGTGGGTGCATCTGCCTCCCTCGGCGGCGGGCCGGCGGATGGCCTTGCCGACCTATCCGTTCGTCCGCGAGCGCTATTGGGTGCCAACCCACGGGGCGATGCTTCCCGCAGCCACCGAGGTGAGCCCGGCGCCGGCTCCCCCGCCTCACCCGTTGCTGGATCAGAACCAGACCACGGCCGCTCAAGTCCGTTTCTCCAAGCTCTTCGACACCCGCGACTGGATCCTCCACGACCATCGGGTCGCCGGAAAGCCCACGCTGCCAGGAGCGGCCTACTTGGAGATGGTGCGCGCTGCCGTGGCCCTCTTCACCCAGTCTGAGGTGGCCGCCTTCCGCAGCGTCGTCTGGATTAGACCGCTGCGGCTGGAGGAGGGAGAGCAACGGAGGGTTGTGGTGGACCTTGAACGGCGGGAGGACGAATGGCGGTTCCAGCTTGGGGATGGTGAGCCGGGAGGTGCGGTGGTCTTCGGCCAGGGCTTGGTGCGGACCAAGGCCACTGCCGGCAGCGCGGCTCGGCCGCCCGGGGTGAATCTGGCTGAGGTGCGGGCGCGCCTCCAGCCGCTACCCGCGGACGGTGGACTTCACGCGCAGTTCCGGGTCCGCGGCCTGGACTACGGCCCGGCCTTCCGCGTCGTCCGCTCCGTGGCGATTGGCCCCGGGGAGGTCTTGGCCCAGCTCAAACTCCCTGACCCGCCCGACGGGCATGGAGCGGGACAATTCGGACTTCACCCCGCCCTGCTCGATGGCGCGTTCCAATGCCTCGCCTACCTCAGCCAGCAATCCGGGGTCCTCAGCGAGGACGCCCTGTATCTGCCGTTTTCGCTCGCTGAGCTGGAACTGTTCGGCCCGCTTCCCCTCGAAGCGTGCGCCCATCTGGTCGCGACTGACACCGCCCGACCGACGCCGGAGGGTGCCACCTTCACCCTGACCTTGACGGATGCGGCGGGGGGCGTAGTGGCACGCCTCCGGGATTTGTGTATCCGCCGCGGCGGGATGCGCGCAGTGCCACCCGCGAGCCGGCTGGTGGCCGGGTCACAGCCGTTGCGGCTTTACACCCCTGATTGGGAGCGACTGCCCATTACCGAGACCGCCATCCCCCAGAACGGTCTGCTCCTGGTGCTGGACGCCCTACCCACTCGCGCACACGCCGTGCGGGAGCGTTGGCTCGAGCAGCACCCGGGCTGGACAGGGAGCGCGGTGAGCGTCTGCACCGGCACTGCCTGGACCCAGCACGGTCCGGAGGAGTATCGCCTTCGTTGCGCGCAGCGGGAGGATTGGAACCGGCTCTTCCACGCGCTGGACCGGCGGGAGGCGATGCCGGTGGCCATCCTGGACCTGCGGGCCGTGCCTGAAGAGGCGTCCACGTTGAGGCAAACCCCGGGCCAGGCGCCTCCGGAACCGGAGCGCTCCGCGGTCGCCGCTGCCGCGTTCGAGGAGCTACTGGTGTTCGCGCAGGCCGTGATCGGTGAGCGGTTTGGCGGTGAGCTCTTGTATGTGCGGGTCTTCAGCGCCGCCGATCCCTTAAGGGCGGCCGGCGACCGGGCATGGGCGGGCTTTGGGCGGTGTCTCAACCGGGAGAACCCGCGGTTGCGGATCGCCACGGTTGAACTGGACGACGTGAGCGGCGAGCCCACGGACTTGGCGGCCTGCTTGGGGCGCGAGTGGGCCGACTCGAGCCGGGCGTGGAGCGAAGTGCGCTACGATCCGGCGGGGCGCTGGGGACGGGTGTTGCGGCGGCGGCTGCCAGAAGCGGACCCCTCGCTCCCGGCCTCGCAACTGACACCACCAACCGCGGCCTCGGTGTGGTTAATCACCGGCGGCGCGGGCGGCGTCGGCTTGCTGCTAGCCCGCCACCTGATCGAGCGGCATGGCGCTCGAGTCGCCTTAATTGGGCGATCTCACTTGCCGGAGACGAAGCAGGCCGGGCTCAGGGCCCTTGGCGCCGCAGGCGCGGAGCCGGAGTACTTCCAGGCGGACGTCACGAACCTGGAGTCGATCTCCCGCGCCGTCCAGGCCGTCCGCCGTCGTTTCGGCAGCGTCCAGGGGGTCATCCACGCCGCCGGGGTGGTCGAAGACAAACTCGTCCTGCATAAGAAGGTTGATTCGCTGCGCCGGGTCCTGGCTCCCAAAATCCAAGGCGTCCTCAACCTGGACCACGCCACGCGGGAGGAGCGGCTCGATTTCTTCGTCCTCTGCTCATCCTTGGCGCCGCTGGCCGGCAACGTTGGCCAAGCCGATTACGCTGCCGGCAACCGGTTTCTCG